>QILK01000082.1 GCA_003233345.1 Gammaproteobacteria bacterium
AATATTATGCGTTATAAAAGTGCATACAACGAAAACTATGCACTATTTAAGGGAGTAATGATGCCCGTAAATCTACCAAAAATATGTTTGTATCTGATTCTACGGGCTTTTTTAAACTGGCATTATTTTTGCGGACTAATAATCAAGATGAGATCCAATGGTATTGTATATGCCAGCATCAATAGGCGGCTAGGGTTCCGGTTCTTTTTTATTCGTTTCTAAAATTGAACGTCTGGTCCGAGAGCGGTCAACCTGCACTCATTATCTAAGCATTATTTTTTGTAGGTCACACGGAGGGATAAAAGCCCGGGAGATAGACAATGCATTGTCATTGAATCTCCTTATTCTGTGTTACCTTCGGAGGAAAAAATGCTTTTATCCAAAATAACAAAATTATTTGCACTTATCCTATTACCACTTTGCTTGCTGCTCTCTCAACCTTCCTTTGCTCAAGAAAAGAAAAAATTTCGTGTTGCCTGGACTATTTATGCCGGTTGGATGCCTTGGGACTATGGGGCAAAATCGGGGATTGTTAAAAAATGGGCGGATAAGTACGGAATTGAAATTGAGGTTGTGCAGATTAATGACTATGTCGAGTCGATTAACCAGTATACCGCAGGAAAATTTGACGGTTGTGTTATGACTAATATGGATGCGTTGACAATCCCGGCCGTGGGTGGTGTTGATAGCACTGCGCTGATTATCGGTGACTTTTCTAATGGCAATGATGGCATCGTTTTAAAAGGCAAAAAAACGCTAAAAGATATCAAAGGCCAAAAAGTGAATATGGTTGAACTAAGTGTCTCCCATTATTTATTGGCCAGAGCACTTGATTCAGTGGGTCTCAAGGAAAAGGACATTAAAGTTATTAATACTTCAGATGCCGACATCGTTGGTGCCTATAAATCCAAAGACGTGACGGCGGTGACTACCTGGAATCCTTTGCTTAGTGAAATAGTGAAGACGCCAAACAGTTATAAAGTATTTGATTCGAGTAAAATTCCTGGTGAAATTATTGATTTAATGGTGGTTAATACTAAAACATTAAAAGCCAATCCCAAGTTAGGAAAAGCATTAACCGGTGCCTGGTACGAAATCATGAAAACCATGTCTGCTAAGGATAAAAAAGCAATTGATGCGCGTACACAAATGGCAAAAGCGTCCGGTACTGATTTGAAAGGCTATGATGCGCAGCTTAAAACCACCAAAATGTTCTATACACCCAAGCCTGCGGTGGCATTTGCCAAAAGTAAAACACTGAAAGAGACGATGGAGAAAGTGGCCAAGTTCTCTTTTTCGCACGGATTGCTTGGTAATAAAGCGAAAGATGCCGGTGTGGTGGGTATCGAAACGCCAGCCGGGGTTTATGGAAATAAAAGCAATATTAAATTAAGATTCGATCCTACGTTTATGCAAATGGCGGTTGATGGAAAACTATAAATTCCATGAAGCGTTTAATGAATCGCCGGCCTAATCGAGCCAGTAAAATTTTCCTTGGCCTGTTGCCATTTATAATTATATTGCTCGTTTATGCCAGCGCATCAAGCCAGCGATTGGCAGAGAATGCCGATGATAAATTGTTACCATCTTTTAGCAGTATGGCGGACGCTATTAATCGCATGGCCTTTCAGGAAGATAAACGCACAGGACAATATCTATTCTGGACGGATACCTGGTCCAGTTTAAAACGATTACTAACTGCGGTGTTCTTTGCCGCGGTAATCGCGCTGAGTCTGGGTATCTTGCTTGGTGTTATTCCTTATTTACACGCTAATTTTTCGCCGTTGATTACGGTGATTTCTTTAATACCACCGATGGCAATACTGCCGATTCTCTTTATTGTGTTTGGATTGGGTGAACTTTCCAAAGTGGTTTTGATCGGTATCGGTATCACGCCTTTTATCACCAGAGATTTACTGGCGCGCGTACTTGAAATACCCCAAGAGCAATTAATCAAGGCGCAGACATTGGGGGCTAATACCTGGCTGGTGATTACCCGCATTGTTTTTCCGCAGGTGTGTCCTCGGTTGATCGATGCGTTGCGTCTATCCTTGGGAGCCGCATGGTTGTTCTTGATTGCCTCTGAAGCCATCGCTGCTGATGGCGGTTTAGGTTATCGAATATTTCTGGTGCGTCGTTATTTGGCAATGGATGTTATTATTCCTTACGTAGTCTGGGTAACATTTTTGGCGTTTATGACCGACTATTTATTGAGAAAATTTTCTAAATTTGCGTTTCCTTGGTATTACCAGGCAAGTAACAAGGCATGAGTATCCTGCTCGAAATAAAAAATGTATGGAAGCAGTATGGTGATGCAGTTGTGCTGGAACAACTAAGCAAATGTGTTAGCGCTGGAGAATTTGTGACAATAGTGGGTGCTTCCGGTTGCGGTAAAACAACTTTTTTAAATATGTTGCTCGGAACAGAATCCTATAGTAAAGGTAAAATATTGCTCGATGGTAAACCGTTGCCAAGTGAGCCCTCACAAGACCGTGGTGTGGTTTTTCAGCGTTACTCTGCGTTTCCACATTTAACCGTGCTTAGAAATACCATGCTCGGTGCGGAGCTAAGTGCTTCACCTTTTTTAGGCATCGTTTTTAATCGCCGGAAATTCAGTGCCATCCGGGAGAAGGCTGAGAAAATGCTGGAGTCGGTTGGTCTTTCACATGCGCTTAACAGCTATCCACATGAATTATCCGGCGGTATGCAACAACGTCTATCAATCGCGCAGGCACTAATGAAGCAGCCAAGAATGTTATTACTGGATGAGCCGTTTGGGGCACTGGATCCAGGGACACGGAGTGATATGCATAAGTTGATTTTAGCTTTATGGAAGGAGACAGGTATTACTATTTTTATGGTAACTCACGATATTGAAGAAGGCTTTTATCTGGGGACAAGATTATGGGTTTTTGATAAAGTGCGTTTTGACCCCCATAATGCTGAAGCCTATGGGGCACAAATTACCTATGATATAGATGTCGACCAGTCTGCCAAGCGACGACTAAAGAAGGAATTGGAACTGGAGCTAGAAAAAAGTGAACAGGCCTTTGGAGCATCAGAGTGATATGACTCAACATTATTTATATGAAGACCAATTACCGGGTGGCGCACATTGGTCATTGTTAATGCGTCGCGGATTAAAGCTACGTTTAACCGATGTTCAGGGAGGAGCCAATGTGGGTATGCTTTTTTATAACCCGGATAATCACCTCGAGCGATATAATGCACCGGATACACTGAAATGTCAGCATACATTCAAGCTGACGACAGGTCATTGCTTGTATTCCGATATGGGGCGTATCTTTTGTTCGATTATTGACGACAGTGTTGGCTGGCATGATAGTGTTGGCGGTAATACTAACGATAACCTGGTCAGTAAAAAATGGGGTGAAAAGAATTATCAGCAATATCGAAATGACTGGACGCTAAGTGGATATTCAAGCTTTTTAATTGAGATGGCCAAGGTTGGGATGAATCGCAGGGATATGGCAGCGAATTTAAATTTATTCAGTAAAGTCAGTGTCGATGACAGTGGGAAAATGCGCTTTGTCGAAAACAACAGTCGGGAGGGTGATTTCATCGAATTGCGTTTTGAAATGGATACCCTGGTAATGATGCATACTTGTCCTCATCCCATGAATCCAGCAAAAGAATATCCGAAAAAACCGGTTCGGTATCAGATTGCAAAGGCTGAGGCGGTTCAGGCGGATGATTATTGCATGAATTCACATGCGGAGAATCAGCGTGGTTTTATGAATACTCAACTTTATTATCTTAACGATGGTTGCAAATTGTGATTAAAGAAAGTCAATTACAAATCGATGATGCTCTCTTTCGCCAAGTGGTTTTGGCGGGTGATTACTTGATAAAAGCCGTTAAGCAAGGTGAGACTTTTCGCATTCTCGATTTACAGGGTAATCAGGCCGCCGATACGTTGTTTTATAACCTGAAGGATACCGGAGAACGTTATAGTGCGATGGATACAATCCGTGAGCAAGGCAATATCTATTTAACGGCTGGAACCCGGCTCTATTCCAACGAGGGTAATGTCATGTTAAGCATTGTTGCCGATACCTGTGGAAGGCATGATACATTAGGCGGTGCCTGTGCCACTGAAAGTAATACGGTTCGCTATGCGCTGGAAAAAAAATGCATGCATGCCTGCCGCGACAGTTGGATGCGTGCGATCGTTGAGAACGAACAGTTTGCTATCAGCAAAGGTGATATTACCCATAATATCAATTTTTTTATGAATGTACCCGTGACCCCGGATGGTGGTTTGACGTTTGAGGACGGTATTTCGCAAGCAGGTAAATATGTGGAATTACAGGCAGAGATGGATGTTATTCTGTTGATTTCCAATTGTCCGCAACTCAATAATCCATGTAATGCTTACAATCCAACACCCATAGAGATTTTTATTTGGAATTAGATAGTTTGTTCTAATACGAGCATTCTTCGGTGGACGGCCATCGTCGTACAACTAAACATGGGACGACCCATGGTGAAATAGTTGAGCTATGTTTAAAAAAATACTGATAGTCAATCGCGGTGCGATCGCAACACGAATCATACGCACATTAAAAAAAATGAATGTCACCTCCGTTGTCGTTTTTTCTGAAGCCGACAGAGACTCGCAGCATGTGCTTTATGCGGATGAGGCCCATTGTCTCGGCGAAGGTAACGCCGCTGAGACCTATCTGGATATTGATAAACTATTTTTGGTTATTCGACAAAGCAAAGTCGAAGCGGTGCATCCGGGGTACGGTTTTTTAAGCGAAAATGCTGAATTTGCTTTGCGCTGTGAGCAGGAAGGTATCGTTTTTCTCGGCCCCACGGCCGAGCAGATGCGCTTGTTTGCGTTAAAACACAAAGCGCGTGAACTGGCGGAGCAAAATAAACTGCCGTTGTTACCTGGGTCAGGTTTATTACAAGATATTAATGGCGCGATCACATTAGCGCAGCAGATCGGCTATCCTCTGATGCTGAAAAGTACTGCGGGTGGTGGTGGAATCGGTATGCAAATATGCGCCGACGAAAAAGCATTAGTCAATGCGTTTGAGTCGGTTAAACGTTTAGCGGCTAGCAATTTTGCCAATAATGGCGTGTTTATTGAAAAATATATCGAGCAGGCACGGCATATTGAGGTTCAGGTTTTTGGTGATGGAAAAGGGCAGGTGATTACACTGCTCGAACGTGATTGCAGCACCCAGCGGCGTCATCAAAAAGTCATTGAGGAAACCCCAGCGGTTGATTTGCCTGACAAGGTAGGCAAGCAACTGCAAATTCTGTCCAGAAAACTTTGTGAAACCGTGAATTATGCTAGTGCTGGAACTGTAGAATATATTTACGATCAGAAAACTGAAGAATATTATTTTCTCGAAGTCAATACCCGGTTACAAGTAGAGCATGGTGTGACTGAGGAATTATATGGAATTGATCTTGTTGAATGGATGATTTTACTGGGTGCTAATAAGCTACCCGCAATGTGGACATTGGCTGCGTCACTCAAGCCGCAGGGACATAGCATACAGGTACGTCTTTATGCAGAAGACCCTAACAAGAATTTTCAACCCAGTGCTGGACTATTAACAGAAGTCAGCTTTCCTAAGGTGGATAAAAGTAATGATGCAATCGATAAGCCGGATCGATTAAGAATAGATCGCTGGATTGAAACTGGTATTGAGGTTTCGTCTTACTATGATCCAATGCTGGCCAAAGTGATTGTGCATAGCGGTGATCGCGTCAGCGCGATTCAGTGTTTACAAACAGCGTTAGCGTCAATTCGACTTTATGGTATAGAGACCAATGTTGAATATTTGCGCCAAATAATGGCATCCCCGATATTTAAACGGGGTGAGGTTACGACCCAGTTTTTATCGACGTTTGAATATCGGGTATTCACTATCGATGTGTTGTCCGCCGGTACCCAGACGACAATACAGGATTATCCAGGTCGTGTGGGTTATTGGCATGTTGGTGTGCCGCCGTCGGGGCCGTTTGATAACTTATCGTTTCGCCTCGGTAATCGCTTGCTTGGAAATTCTGAGCAATGCGCAGGTTTGGAATTAACCTTGAATGGACCCACTTTAAAATTTAATTGCGGTACCCGTATCGTATTGACGGGTGCCTGTATGCAGGCGACGTTGGATGGTAAACCGGTAGGATTTTGGCAGGTGTTGGCCATTAAAAAAAACCAGACGCTGGTAATTTCCAAAGTAGTGGCAGCCGGTGCACGTGCTTATTTACTTGTGCAGGGCGGAATTGACTGTCCTGATTATCTGGGTTCAAGATCGACCTTTACCCTGGGGCAGTTTGGTGGCCACAATGGTCGTGTCCTTAGAGTAGGCGACGTGCTTAAACTTGCTAATCCATCATTGGCTGTGGATACGGTGTCCGATGGCGCTGTCGATAGAATCGCGACAACATTGGATCAACATCTTATACCGGCCATTGCCCATCAATGGCAATTGCGTGTTATTACCGGCCCCCATGCAGCACCGGACTACTTTACCGAAAAAGATATGCAGATATTTTTTGAGTCGCAATGGGAAGTGCATTATAACTCTAGCCGTACCGGTGTGCGGCTTATCGGCCCCAAACCGGATTGGGCACGAAAAACCGGTGGTGAGGCGGGTATGCATCCGTCTAATATTCATGATAACGCTTATGCTTTTGGCGCTGTCGATTTTACCGGTGATATGCCAGTTATACTTGGTCCGGATGGACCAAGTCTGGGTGGGTTTGTTTGCCCGGCTACCTTAATACAGGCAGATTTATGGAAGCTGGGACAGTTAAAAGCTGGAGACAAGCTAGCGTTTATACCGGTCACCATTGAGCAGGCTACTCGGGTAGAAAAATCACAGCTAGCAGCAATAACATTGCTGGATATAAAGAGCGCAAGCATTGCATCCACTATCGAATATTTGCTTCCGCAACCACCCGGTTATTCGCCGGTGATTAATACGATTCACTCAGGGCGACAGCCGGTTAAAATTACCTATCGGCTTGCGGGAGATCATTTTCTTTTGGTTGAATATGGCCCGCAAATTCTTGATATTGAGTTGCGTTTTCGTGTGCATGCCTTAATGGAAGCATTGCAAAGAAACCCAAAAACAGGCATCTTGGAGCTGACACCGGGTATCCGCTCGTTGCAGATTCATTACAATAGCCAGCGTATCAACGTCAATGAGCTGCTTGCTTATCTCGGTGACTTGGAAGCGGAAATAGCGCAATCCGAGAAATCCTTATTCCCATCACGCATTGTGCATTTACCACTAAGTTGGAACGACGATGCCTGCCAACTGGCGATTGAAAAATATATGCAATCGGTCCGACAGGATGCTCCCTGGTGTCCAAGTAACCTGGAATTTATACGCCGTATTAACGGCCTTGGTTCCATTGATGCGATAAAACGTATCGTGTTTGCAGCTAACTACGTGGTATTGGGTTTAGGGGATGTGTACCTGGGAGCGCCTGTTGCCACACCGCTAGACCCGCGCCATCGTCTGGTTACAACCAAATATAATCCAGCCAGAACCTGGACCGCAGAAAACTCGGTCGGAATCGGTGGTGCTTATCTCTGCATTTATGGGATGGAGGGGCCAGGGGGTTATCAGTTTATTGGTCGTACACTGCAAATGTGGAATCGCTATCACAAGAACAAAGTATTTCAGCAGCCGTGGCTATTGCGATTTTTTGATCAAATTTGTTTTTATGAAGTCAGTCATGATGAGTTAAAAAAAATTCGCCGTGATTTTCCCAAAGGGGGCTACGCGATTAAAATTGAACAGTCAGAATTTGATTTAAAATACTACCAGCAATTTTTACAGGACAATAAAACCAGTATCGACGCGTTTGTTAATAAAAGAGAAAATGCATTTAACAAAGAATTGCAGCACTGGATTGAGTCGGGTGCGATTAATTTTTCAGCTGAATCTCACGTGGGTGTGGATGAAGCCGATGAAGTGTCACTGGCGGAGAATGAAATTGCAGTAGAAAGCCAACTCGCTGGTAATGTCTGGAAATGTCTGGTGCAGCTAGGCGATGTGGTAGAATCAGGACAACGTTTGTTTATTCTGGAATCCATGAAAATGGAAATAGAGGTCGTTGCGCCTAAAGCCGGTGAAGTGGTATCAATCAATATCAACGAAGGCACACAGGTGATAGCCGGGCAGCGCTTGCTGGTGTTAAGAATAAAAAAGGATGGGCGCCCATGAATATAATTAACATCGGCATAAGTAAGTAATGAAGAAACATATAATTACGTTTCTTAAAATATTTATTTGCTACACTATTGCAGGTGGGATATTACTCACATACCGAGCATGGCCAAATTTTGAAGGCCATTCACATGTTCCTTTTTCGAGCTTTCCCAGTTTCTTGTTATTTTCACCGGTAATACCATTATATATTTTCGAAGAAGATGCAAAAACAATATTAATATTTGTTATTTCGTTTATAGTACTTTTAACGCTGTTTCTATGGCTGCCAAAGCAATTTAAAAATAAAAAGTTCTAATAAGCAAGTTCATTCGCTCTCGCTTATTTGGACAATCGAAAGCCATGCCCGTACATTTTGGTTGGGACTTACTTAAGTCGTTGAGGCTGTATATAAAGTCAAAAACAACTACTATTCCACGATCTAATGAGTTAAGTAATTTTAAATAGGGCGAAAATAATCTAGGACGCCTGACATGGATTATTTTCACGGTTTCCAGTACCCGACCAATGGACGCTTATTATACTAATACACAAACTTCATTTTAAATGTCTGTAGAGTGTCAATTGCTAATATTCGTCTCATGGCTACATTAACTCCTTTTACATCTGTGTAATTGAAAAACATCTAATCATGTTAAATATACTAATAGAATGGATATAGCGTTTTTAACGCTAAATTAGTATTCGGTATTAATAAGTTATAGGATTAGTTTTGTTCAGGCGTATTTTTTATTGATTCCAATAACGTAATCAATTTTGTGCTGGTACCGTATCCTTTGCTAGCCATATCCTGCATACGATCCGTCCAGGTTTCGAGATAATATCCTTTGTAAACAAACCGGGCATTCTTAAAAACCGAAATAATAGTGCTATTTTCGCCATTTTGGATATTTATTTCAAAATCCGGTTTATCATAAATTTGCGTCTTATCAGCCTTAAGCTGGCTTAGTTCTTTTTCCAGCTTGCTTGTTTCCAACTTTGTCAATATGCGTGTGCCACTAATCTTTGAATTCCGCCCATAGCTGAGTGAAACCTGCTGCGCTGTGTGTAACTGAAAATTTGATGTTTTATCTTTTTCATAATTATCATTTGCGCAGGTATTTAGCAAACCGGCTATAACAATAAAAAATAATGGCTTCCAGCCTATGCTTGGCCCCATAATAAAATCCCGCATTGCTTAACTTTAATTATGCAATCTATATTAACTTCCTCTACATTATTTACCAGAAATTTTTTTCCAAAAATTATTAATAATTCTGGACAAATCGCTACTAATCAGCTAGACAAATTATTTTATGAACGTTCAGATTAACCTGTCTTTTTATGTTGTGAATGCTTATTGTTTTCTTGATATAACTCTATGTAGTGATGATAAGTATAATAAATATTCAGTTACCTTTACTTCATTAACTGTTAATATTGCAATATGAATACATCTTTGTATGTTACTAGCGGAGGCATTAAGTGAAAATAGTCAGAAAATATTTAGTGTCATATAGCATCTTTTTAGTGTTTATGCTCACTTTAACTTTTAAATCTACTGCAGAAGATAAGAATGAGATTCATGCGTTAATAAAAAAAATACCTGATAAATGGAAACTAACAGAATATAAGCAAAAGGGATCGAAGCAAGTCTGGTTTTTTAGAAAAAATTTAGGCGTATCAGAACTTAAATCTAAAAAATTACTGCCAATTCTTGTGTACTTTACTGTTACGTATAAGACCAATGCTCCTCACGGGCTACCGACTTGGAGAGATGTTGTAAAACTGGATAATTTTGAAGAAACGATAATTCCTAAAGTTGAAAAAATTGCTAACTGTATACTGGTTGGGACGGTAATGAAAAACGGAATAAAAGATCATTTGTTTTACGTCTCGGACGCGAAATTTTTTTTAAAGACAATTAGTAAGTACAAGAATCACCTCGAAGGCTTTTCCGTAGCCATTAACAAACAAAAAGATCCCAAATGGAAAATATATGCCACATTTCCATAAATTGACGATGATTCATGTTTTCATTGTCAAAAACGAAGGATACCCATGAATATGATTAACATGACTATCCTTCAGCTATTACAGGACTATCGTCAGAAAATATTGACACCAGAACAGTTATTAAAAACGATTACCCAGAAAATACAACAACACGCGCAAGAGAATATTTGGATTCATATACTTTCAGAAGATGAACTCAAGCCCTATATTGATCGGCTCTCTACCGCGACTGTTGACGAATTGCCGCTTTACGGTATACCTTTTGCTATCAAGGATAATATTGATCTCGCCGGTATTCCCACCACCGCTGCCTGTCCAGAATATCGCTATATACCCAGTCAGTCTGCATTTGTTGTTGAGCGCCTGATCGAAGCAGGTGCGATACCCATTGGCAAAACCAATATGGATCAGTTTGCCACTGGGCTTGTGGGCACGCGTTCGCCTTATGGCGTAACCCCTTGTGCATTTAACAAAGACTATATCGCCGGGGGCTCAAGTTCCGGCTCGGCGGTTGCAGTCGCGCAGGGGCTGGTGAGTTTTTCGTTAGGCACAGATACAGCGGGTTCCGGACGTATTCCGGCAGCGTTTAACAATCTGGTGGGATTAAAACCAAGCAGAGGATTATTAAGCACCCAAGGAAGTGTCTCAGCGTGTAAAACGCTAGATTGCATTAGTTTGCTCGCAACCACCATTGACGATCTCTACCAGGTATTTAATCTAGTGGTGGAATATGATCATCGTGATCCTTATGCGCGTAAATACCAGCCGAATTATTGCATCGATTTGCAGGAATTTGATTTTGGCGTACCGCAAGCAGACCAACTTGAGTTTTTTTCCGACGCTGATAGCAAAGCAGCGTTTGAGCAGACGGTTAAAATGATGATTGAGCTTGGAGGTAAAAAACATGAAATTGATTTTAGTGCATTTCAGCAGGCGGCAAAATTGCTTTATCAGGGACCCTGGGTCAGCGAACGATATATCGTTGCCCAATCGCTGATTGAAAACAACCCGGATGCTATGCTTGATGTGACCAGAAGCATTATTGAATCGGGCAGGGAGAAAACAGCGGTCGAGGCGTTTGCGGCACAATATCGTTTGCAGTCTTTAAAATCAGAAGCAGATGCTATTCTGGCATCCCTGAGCTTTTTATTGACGCCAACGGCAGGCACACATTATACCATTAACGCGATTGAAGATGATCCAGTTAATCTTAATTCAAATCTAGGTTATTATACTAACTATATGAACTTGTTGGATTATTGTTGTGTCGCTGTGCCCTCGGGCATTAAAGAAAATCAACTGCCCTTTGGTGTGTCTCTGGTTTCATTTGCCCATAGTGATGTTGCCTTGTTAGCGTTTGCCAAGCAACTGCATGAACATAGCATGGCAAAACTAGGTGCGACGCAATGGCAATATCCACAGAGTCAGATAACAATTCCAACTTCATCAGATTATATGCCGTTAGTGGTTTGCGGCGCACACATGCAAGGTTTACCGTTAAACCATCAATTAACGCAGCGCGGTGGAATACTGCTTGAGCGTTGTCAAACAGCCCCGGTTTATCAGCTATTTGCCTTGCCCGGAGGCCCACCTTACCGGCCAGGCATGATACGCAATCAAGATCAGGGTTATGCCATCGAAGTTGAGGTCTGGCGACTTCCACAATCATCGATGGGCAGCTTTTTGTCAGGGATTCCTCAACCACTGGGATTAGGAAAAGTTGAGTTATACGATGGGCGTTGGGAGACGGGTTTTATTTGTGAAGGTTATATTGCCAGGCAGTCTGAAAACATTAGTCATTTAATGAGTTGGAGACGTTATCTTGAAACCCTTAAGTAATATCGTTAACGCGATCAACTAATGGCAAAAGCAAAAAAATCTACATTCGCTAGGATTAAAACAGAGATTCGGAAGCGTCACGGGATTCCCTTTATGCAGTAGTCCTTATGCAGTAGTCCTTCATTAGTTTCCAAACTCCGTGCCGCCTGTGACCTTTCCTTGTTCTGCCAGTAAAAAGGTATTGGGTAGTGGTAACATAAGCGTTAAATAGACTGTTCTCAAAAAATTTTCCTCGATTGTTTCGATTAAATTATTTAATTTTTTTTAAACGAGAGATGATATCACCATAGATAGGTTAAAGTATTAATATCCCTTTAATAAGTTATTTTCTAGTTATAACTCTTATTCGTATCTGGGATACTTTACAGCTTGAATGGGGATATGATCCATCGTTGCCAATGGCACTGGGCTAATTTGAGAGTTGATATGAACTAAGCAAACATTCAAAAGCATTTAT
>QILK01000157.1 GCA_003233345.1 Gammaproteobacteria bacterium
CCTCCTCCTCCACCGCAACCAACTATGGCTGAAAGTATAAAAGAAGTAACCAACAATTTTCTAAAACGCAATATATTTCGCATTTGCACTCCCTGTTACGAACTTAAAAGTATAAGCTATATTCTAAACAGTAGGCAATTTATATCAATAGTCTAGAGAATTTTTATCAACCACAATAACGGGCATAAAGTATTGTGGTAACTAGAATTTATCGAGATAGGTGACGATCGTTTTATGCCCTCTTTCCTTGGCATGATCAAGCGCTGTTTTCCCCTTTTTGTCCCTTAATTCTGTTTTAGCACCACTCGAGACTAACATTTCCGTCACCAGATAATTTCCTTGCTGTGATGCCAGCATCAATGGCGTTAAACCTTTATAACGGCTTTTATTCACTTTAGCCCCTTTCTGTATCAAGTAGGCAATTTTTTTGACCTGACGATTCAATACCGCGTAAATTAACGGTGTCCTGCCATGCATATCAACCCAGTTTACATCCGCTTTGTTATCGACTAGATACTTGAAGACATTAAAGTTACCGCGAAACATGGTATTGACGCTTAATGCTGAAAAATTACTCTCGGTATCAAACGCGGTAAGGTCGGCTCCTTTTTTATGAAATTTTTCCAAAATTGTAACACTTGCGGACGGATGGCCGGCCCATATCATAACAACGTTCCGTCCTTTTTTCGCCTTAATAGAAGGATCCGCACCGAGTACCATGAGTGAACTAATTGCTTTATCGTGTCCGCGCTCGACCGCATAAAACAAGGCGGTATACCCCATTTTATCCTGCGTATCAATTTTGGCACCTTGCTTAACCAGCAGTTCTATAAGTTCAACATCGCCATGATCTGCGGCATACATCAATGCGGTTTTTAATCTGACTGTTTTTGAATTGATTTTAGCATCATGGTGGATAAGCCATTTTGCTATTTTCGGTTTTTTTAACGCGCAGGCAAGAATTAACGGTGTATAACCAAACACATCTTTTTTGTTAATGGTCGCTTTTGAACCTGCCAGTTGCTGCAAAAGTTGCAGGTTGTCCTTTTCAATCGCTTTATGAATTTCGCTGGCATAAGTACTGGTGGCAACCTGAAGTATCAGGCCTACTAGACATAGTCTAAAAAATCGTAATTGAGAATACTGCGACATTAAATTTTTAACTCCGGGTAATATTTGTCTCTTCATTATTTATCTTTACTTCATTACTAATGACTGCATTAGGCCTCATATTTTATGCTGACCTAGCGTGACTAACAAGCGTCTGCTCAATTTATTTGCAGATTCTAAAATAGCCTAATATACTGATTAATCATAATTTATTTTATAATGTTAAGCTATGCTTAAAAATAGATGCGTATTTAAACGACAAAAAGAACTAAATGGGTTAATGACAGGTTTTTCCGCGTACAAATATTAGGATAGGGTATCTTGATAGATAGAACAAATTTTACCATTAAACGCTTACTAGTTTATTATGTGCACATCAATATTGATATCAAATTTCCAGTAATACGGACTTGATGCTAATTTCTCTTTGTACTCATAATTCAATTTCAATTTACTATTGGTACCTTGATTTAAGAAACGCATGCGTTTAAAGCGTTTTGCTTCTTCTGGGTATAAGTCGAATAACTGAGGCGCGTACGGGTAACTCATCGAAGCACTGGAATATTTAGCACTTCCCATATTCTTCATGTGAAAAATATGATATTTTAGGTTTTTTAAGACAGGTAATTTTCCTTTCTGAAAAATAAATTCGACTTTCACATAAGGTATAGCGCGCCCTTGTTTATCTTTATAGTTCCAGAAACTAACCGCTTGTCCATTATTTAAATTTTCTTCCATGCTTGCTGTCATTTCAGTTGGCATTAAATATACAAACATTCTATTTGTTTTTGGAGAATACGAAGCGTACGCGGCATTAATAGCAAAAAATTTTCTCGCAACTTTGACCATCCCTAGGGTGCCCGAAGGGTTGTTATTATAACTAGCCTTAATTGGTTTATTGCTTTTGTTGCGCATGCTGTCCGAATTAATGACATTACTTTCTGCTGGTTTTTGTCTAAACGTTGGACTCTTTTTAATAGATATTAATTTATCACTACCGTTTTGGCAGGGCATATCGCTAAAACTAACTTCACCCTTATGGTTTTTACAGGTATATACTACCGCAAGGCAGTATCCCGAGCTAAGTATTAGACTTATAAAAACCATTTTTTTTATCATAGCTAAACTCATTCCGCTTTATAAATAGTGATCGATTTCTACGCTTAACGGCACAAATATTTTCAACTTAACCTATCATTAGAAAGCCACAAATAATTGTTAAAATATTAATCTAACGTACTAGAGTGAGGGAGGTTTTTTACTGAAAAAGGTTTTAGTGACAGATCTTAAAACAGATCAATGGCAAGTTTTTTCGCCGACAATATAGGGCAACAGTCTGGCAATATTACGCGCGTCATCTAAACCTCGATGTAACGTGCCCTCCATCGCCAATCCTACTTTTTTCATCGCTCCCGCCATACCCACACTAGAGCGAAATCCTTGTGATTGGGCAAACATTTTTTTAACATTTACGTGGCCTGAACTAAAGGGATAAGGGAGTAAATGGAATTCACAATCCTGGACAAACTGCCGTTTGTCATAGTCGCCCCATGAGCAAAATAAGTAATTATTGTATCGGTACAACCAGTCTTTAAATTCAGAAATAGCGTTGGGATAAGTCGATGCATCTTCGACTTCGCTTTGGGTGATGCTGGTAAGCTGACTGCAAAAGCTTGTCAATTGCGGATGACGAATCGGTTTTATAAATGTTTGGTATTCATCGACTGCCTTGAGTGATCTGGAATCAACCATGACTGCACCAATTTCAATGATTTCCATTTCCTGCTTGGAAATGGATCGATTGTTACTACAAGTTGCCTCAAGATCGACAATCAAGTAATAGTCATACTTGTCAAAATCAGGCTGCGTTTGCTTATCGTTCATTTATTCATTCTCGTGGTTATCCTATACCGTGCTCGCGGGTCGAACGAAACACGACTTCTGGCCAACGCTCTATTGCCAAATCAAGATTCACCTTGCTCGGCGCGATATAAGTCAGATAGCCACCATGATCCACCGCAATATTTTCCCTTGCCTTTATTTTGAACTCATCGAATTTTTTCGCATCATCAGATTCGATCCAGCGAGCGGTACTCACATTAATATTGTCGAATGTACAATCCACCCCATACTCATCCTTTAGCCTATACGCGACGACATCAAACTGCAACACACCAACAGCACCAATTATTAAATCATTATTTTTCAATGGTTTAAATAGCTGTGTCGCCCCTTCTTCGCATAATTGCTCAAGGCCTTTTTGCAATGCTTTCATTCTTAGCGGATCTCTGAGCACGACCCGGCGAAACAACTCCGGGGCAAAATTAGGGATTCCGCTAAACTGCAAGTCCTCGCCTTCGGTAAAGGTATCGCCTATTTGGATCGAACCATGATTATGTAATCCAATAATATCACCGGCATAGGCTTCCTCGACTTGAGACCGGTCACTCGCCATAAAGGTAATGGCATTGGCAATCTTGATATCCTTACCAGTACGAACATGACGCATTTTCATATTTTTCTGGTACATGCCTGAACAGATACGTAAAAAAGCCACTCGATCGCGATGCTGTGGGTCCATATTCGCTTGAATTTTAAATACAAACCCGGTAAAACCATTGTCGCTGGCAGCGACCTCACGCGACACTGTCTCTCGCGGTAATGGGGGTGGCGCATAGTCGACAAACGCATCGAGCAGTTCTTTGATACCAAAATTATTGATCGCAGAGCCAAAAAAAACCGGTGTTAATTCGCCTTTGAGATAAGCCTGGAGATCAAACGCATGGCTGGCACCCTTGACCAGCTCGATCTCATCACGCAATTCGGATGCGACCTGCCCAAGAACTTCATCAAGACGAGGATTATGCAAACCCTGGATAACTTCGCCAAGATTGACTTTGCCACCGTGTGTCGCACTATACAAATGCACACTGTCACTTGAAAGATTAAAAACACCCTTGAACAACTTCCCCATACCGATAGGCCAGGTGATCGGCGCACATTTTATTGATAGTATCGATTCTATTTCATCGAGTATCTCAACAGGGTCTCTGCCATCACGATCAAGTTTATTCACAAAAGTAATAATGGGTGTATCCCTTAAACGACAAACATCCATTAACTTAATCGTGCGCGCCTCGACACCTTTCGCCGCATCGATCACCATCAAGGTAGAATCAACGGCGGTCAAGGTACGATAGGTATCTTCGGAAAAATCTTCGTGACCGGGTGTATCCAATAAATTAACAATGCGGTTGTTATAGGGAAATTGCATAACAGATGACGTTATAGAAATACCCCGCTGTTTTTCCAGCTCCATCCAGTCTGACGTTGCATGTCGCGCCGACTTTCGGGATTTGACTGTACCGGCCATTTGAATAGCATTGCCAAACAATAATAATTTTTCAGTCAGTGTCGTCTTGCCCGCATCGGGATGCGAGATAATGGCAAACGTCCGACGTCTTTCTATTTCATCTATTTCAGACATAATTACTTCCAGATATTAGTGGATTCATTTCCTCAGTCACCTTCCTCTTCCTGGCCTGCGGCAATCAACTGGAAAAAGAAGGAAAATTTATAAAAAAATATTTTTTATAAGTGACTGTCTCCTAAATGAATAGCATAGATAATGGCGTCTTCGCGTCCACGGGTTGCCGGATAATAGTTTTTTCTCGATCCAATCTGGTTAAACCCTGCTGCATGATATAACCTGATCGCCCTTGAATTCGATTCCCTAACCTCTAAAAGACAGAGTTCGGCATTAAGTCTTTTAGCCGTTTTCACAAGGTGTTCCAACATCATGCGGCCATAACCTAACTGCTGATAAGCGGGGTCTACACATAAGTTCAATACGTGAGCTTCGTGAGCCCCCACTGACATAATACCGTAGGATACTATTCGCCCATCGATCTCTAATACCACGCAATAGTAACCAACCCTGAGGCAATCGGTGAAAATTCCGGTACTCCATGGAAACCGGTAAACTTGCTTTTCGATGGCGATGAGTTCTGCCAGGTCTTCTATTTGACATTGACGAAACGTCGCTTGATTTGATTTGATTATCGCATTCATTTTTTATTTTCTTTTTTATTTCTCTACACTTACTCGATTACTTCACAACCTGCATTAGACTATTACGATTGTTATTGATTCGATTCCGATGAACTATAACGCCTAACTAACTCTCTATAATTACAATACCGACCTGACCAGCTTTAGATCCTGCCAGGCTTTACGCTTTTCGGAAGGCTGCCGAAGCAAATAAGCAGGATGATAAGTCACATAAACAATGACATTTGTATTAAGAAAGACATGCTCCCTACCCCTCAACCTGCCTAGACTTTCCTCTGTTTTTAATATATTGTGCGCAGCCACCCGACCCAGAGCAAGCAGTATTTTTGGCCGAATCAACTCTACCTGCCGTTGCAAATACGGTTCGCACTGCTGTCCCTCATGCGGTAAAGGATTACGATTATTCGGTGGTCTGCACTTCAATGTATTGGCGATAAAAACCTGCTCCCGCGTTAGCCCAATTGCGATTAACATTTCCGTTAACAGTTGTCCTGCCCGGCCGACAAAAGGCAATCCTTGTTTATCCTCTTCAGCGCCTGGTGCTTCGCCAATAATCAATAACTCTGCGTTCGGATTTCCCGAACCAAAAACCGTTTTGGTTCGGGTCTTGTGCAAATCACAGCGTTGACATGCAAGCACACTTTTTTGTAGCCGGTTCCAATCCAGCAAAGCAATCTGGGCGTCATCACCTGTGTTTTCTACGGTCGTGGCGCCCGTTTGTGCCGGTGGATTTGTCTCGACAACGGGCAACGCTTTTTCGCGTAAAACCCACGGTTGTATACCCATTTCTTTTAGATAAGCACGTTTTTCACGTTCTGTGTCCATTGCAGTTCTCACCTGATGAAATAAAGATAATTAAACCTTGCGCACAACCATTGTCAAGACAATACCCGCTAAAGATTACTCGACTGCGGATGTTTACGATCAACCGGTTCCATAATTTTATTCAGCGCGTTAACATAAGCTTTTACTGACGCAATAACGATGTCGGTATCCGCACCTTGCCCATTGACAATACTACCATTCTTTTGCAATCGAACGGTCACCTCTCCTTGTGAGTCAGTACCACTGGTAATGTTATTGACTGAGTATAGCTGCAACTCGGTACCACTATTCACTATTTTATTAATCGCCTTAAAAGAGGCATCAACGGTTCCATCGCCCTCAGAAACGGATTGCTGTTCTTCACCATCGATATTAAGGATGATTCTTGAACACGGCGTTTCCCCGGTTTCCGAACAGACTCTTAACGAAACCAGCTTAATACGTTCGTTGGCAATAGTCTGAGTGGTTTCGGTGACTAGCGCCTGTATATCCTCGTCAAATATTTCATGCTTCTTATCAGCAAGCACTTTAAACTTGGCAAAGGCTTCATTTAAATCCTCTTCTGATTTAAATTCCACACCCAATGCTGTCAAACGGGCGCGAAAGGCATTGCGTCCGGAATGCTTGCCTAAAACCATCCGGTTATCACTCCAGCCGACATCCTGGGCACGCATAATTTCATAGGTTTCCCGGCTCTTTATAACCCCATCCTGGTGTATTCCTGATTCGTGCGCAAAGGCATTAACCCCGACAATCGCCTTATTGGGTTGTACCGCGAAACCGGTAATGTTGGCGACAAGTTTCGAACCTGTTACTATCTGGGTTGTGTCGATATCGGTTTTACACTGAAAAACATCCTGGCGTGTTGCGACCGCCATAACAACTTCTTCAAGTGCCGCATTACCGGCACGTTCACCCAAACCATTTATAGTGCATTCAACTTGACGAGCACCATTCATAATGGCTGCCAATGAGTTCGCCACAGCCAATCCAAGATCATTATGACAATGCACGGAAAAAACTGCCTTATCGGCGTTAGGAATGGTTTCAATCAGCCGTTTGATTAACTCGCCAAACTGCGACGGTATATTATAACCAACCGTATCGGGTATATTGATCGTCCCCGCGCCTGCCTTTATCGTCGCTTCAATAATTCGGCATAAAAAATCAAACTCAGATCGACCGGCATCTTCGGGTGAAAATTCAATATTATCAGTGAATTTTCGCGCTCGCTTCACCGCTGCGACGGCTTGCTCCACCACCTGATCTGGCTGCATTCGCAACTTGTGCTTCATATGTATTGGTGATGTTGCAATAAAGGTATGTATACGCGTAGATTTCCCGCCCGCCAACGCCTCACCTGCCCGATCAATGTCCTTGTTTAGCGCTCTGGCCAACGCACATACGGTACTGTTCTGTATCGTCTCGGCAACCGCTCTGACCGACTCAAAATCACCTGGACTGGCGACCGGAAAACCAGCCTCAATAATATCCACACGCATTTTTTCCAACATTTTGGCAATACGAATCTTTTCATCCTTATTCATGGATGCCCCGGGACTCTGTTCTCCATCCCTCAAGGTCGTATCAAAGACAATTAACTTATCCTGCGAATTCATGTTCCTTCTCCACTGATAAATATAATAATATAAAGTTTAGGGTTTATAGTGGCGTGTGACCCTCCGCCAGGGTTTCATGAATATGCCTTACGGCAGCAGCAAGAGCAGTGGTAAAGAAAGGGTAGGCAAAACCCGCTTTGTTGCACGGGATCTGTCCACGTCCACATAGGGCGTATAGACGTTGTTATTGGAAAAGTGAGTAAACATAACACTATCTAAATACAAAGACGGCACATTGTCAATACTTAAACTGACGGATTTTCTTTTCTGTCGCTAAATTTGCGTACTTTCCAATACAGGGTCAGTGCAGGCCCAGACAAAGCATAGATAAAAAACACGCCAAAAAAGACTTTGGGCGGATCAAGAATGACCAACACCAGCAATAAAACAATCAATAATGCCCCGCTAAATGGAATTTTACCATCACGGTTCTCATCCTTAAAGCTGATATAGTTAATTGGGCTTATCATCAGTACCCCGCCAACAATAATCATCGGCAACGAATAAACCCACATGTCGCTACGGATCAGCTTCCACATTTCCTGTGTCTCACAAACCCAGATAAATGACATCAACAGTGTCGCCGCAGCCGGACTGGCTAATCCCCGAAAATATTTTTTCTCTACCTTTCCAATTTGCACGTTAAATCTTGCCAATCGCAACCCAGCCATTGCGGTATAGAAAAATGCGGCTGCCCATCCCAGCCTTTCCATGGCGATACCCATACCGGCCATCGACTGTAGCGACCACAAATAAATGACTAATGCAGGCGCGACACCAAACGAAACCATGTCAGCCAGGCTATCGTACTGAGCACCAAAGCTGGATTGGGTATTGGTCATACGTGCGACGCGTCCATCTACGCCATCAAGCAGCATGGCTAAAATAATGGCCATGGCTGATAAATCAAACCGGTCTCCCTGAATGGCGAGTATTACGGCATAAAACCCAGCAAACAAACCAAATGTCGTAAACAGGTTAGGTAGCAAGTATACGCCTCGATGAGGCTTTTTCCTCGGCTCTTCGTCGTTAACGCTGGCTTTGCTCAGATCTGCGTCGCTAAGGTTTTTCTCGTCTGATTTTGGATTTTGTTCGCTTTTCATTTAGTTTTAGTTAGTCTATTGGCATAGATAATCATGATGCGAAAGCAAGTTTATGTCAAATAGTTCATCATTGATTACTTATGTATCAAGGTTGCAATAATATCAGTGCCGGCATGAACCCGGGCACCTTCGTGTATATCAATTTTAGAATTTTCAGGCACATAAACGGTAACATTGGCGCCAAAACGAATAAAACCACAGCGTTGACCCTGCCCGATTCTTTCACCGGATTGCACATAGCATTGCGGCATACTAAACAACTTACTCCGATTCATCACCATGACAACATCATCTTCTTCATCGGTCTGCACCCAGATACCAAAACGCAGGCTCGATTTATTTTTATCTTCGTGATCGCCTTCATTATTTTGCCCAGGCCCATGAAACCAACGTTTTATTATTTTGCCTTCGGTAGGGCTACGTGTGGAATAACTATCCCAAAAACTCATTTTCACCACTATTCGAATCGCGGTTCGCTCAAGGTAAGGATCCTGTATTCGGTCAATTTTTACAACGACTCCGTCGGCCGGGCTAACCAGTGCCAGCGGCGCTGAGGGTATCTCCCGTTTTGGGTCTCGATAGATAAACAATATAAAAACCACTAAGAACCACAAAGGTGCGGCCCCCTGGGCACTGCTGTAGTGTTGAATGATAATAGCAATCAACATTACAATTAGCGCAAAGATCCAGCCTTCTTTAAGCACTAGCGAATAATTCCGTTGTGTCGCAAACATAAGCTTTTGATCGGGCCTTGAAAATTAGTTTTTAGTCTTATCGACTATCTTGTTTGCCTTGATCCACGGCATCATATTCCGTAGTTTTTCACCAACGATTTCGATAGCATGTTCCCGGCCAATACGGCGTTTGGCTTTTAATGTTGCCGCACCTGCCTGGTTTTCGAGGATAAATTCCCTGGCAAATTCACCATTTTGGATTTCGGTTAGAATTTTCTTCATTTCCGCTTTAGTTTGTTCTGTCACGATTCTTGGACCACGGGTCAAGTCACCATATTCTGCGGTATTGGAAATAGAATAACGCATATTGGCGATGCCACCCTCATACATGAGATCAACAATTAATTTCAATTCATGCAAACATTCAAAATAGGCCATTTCCGGTGCATAACCGGCTTCAACCAACGTTTCAAAACCGGCTTGAACCAACGCAGTGGTACCACCACATAACACCGCCTGTTCACCAAAAAGATCGGTTTCTGTTTCTTCACGAAAATTGGTTTCGATCACACCCGCACGCCCACCGCCATTGGCCGAGGCATAGCTAAGCGCGATTTCTTGCGCATTTCCAGAAGCATTTTGATGAACCGCTATCAGGGACGGCACACCACCGCCTTCGGTATAGGTGGATCTTACCAGATGGCCTGGGCCTTTAGGTGCAATCATAATGACATCCAGGTCTTCACGCGGCTCGATCTGACCATAGTGAATATTAAAACCATGGGCAAAGGCAAGCGCCGCACCCTGACTGATATTCGGCTGTATACTTTCCCGGTATAACCTGGCCTGATGTTCATCCGGTGCCAGAACCATGACCACATCGGCCGCCGATACCGCCGCTTCGATGGATTTAACCGTCAAACCTGCTGACTCCGCCTTGGCCGCTGATGAGGAGCCTTCACGTAACCCAACTATCACCTCGACACCGGAGTCTTTTAGATTATTTGCATGCGCATGCCCTTGAGAACCATAGCCAACGATGGCTACTTTTTTGCCTTTAATAATGGATATATCCGCATCCGAATCGTAATATACTTTCATGACTTTTTCCTGTTAAAACTGTTTAAAATTTTGTACTTGTTATCAGGCTAACCCTGTAACGCCTGGGCACCACGAAGAATACCAATCGTACCTGAGCGAACAACTTCCAGGATCGGGGCTTCACCGATCGCTTTTAAAAAAGCATCAAGTTTTTCACTATCACCCGTCAACTCAACCGTATACGTGTCGATAGTGACGTCGATAATACGCCCTCGAAATATATCGACCAAACGCTTCAGCTCTTCGCGCTTTTCGTCGCTAGAGTTAACCTTGACCAACATCAACTCGCGCTCAATATGCTTGCCTTCTGTCATATCATCAAGCGTAACAACATCAATCAACTTGTTCAGTTGCTTGATAATCTGTTCGATAATCTCTTCGGTGCCACTGGTCACGATAGTCATTCTTGATAACGAAGGATCATTGGTGGGTGCGACTGCCAACGACTCAATATTGTAGCCGCGTGCCGAAAACAAAGCGGATACGCGAGATAAGGCCCCGGCTTCATTTTCAAGTAATATTGAAATAATATGTCGCATCGCTATACCAGGATCATTTCGTTCTGACCGCCACCGGCCGGAATCATTGGATATACATTTTCATCCGGGTCAGTAATAAAATCTAAAAACACCGCTCTGTCCTTTATTTTCATCGCTTCTTTCAGCGCACCTTCCACGTCTTCCGGTTTGGTAATTTTAAAACCGGCATGACCATAACTTTCTGCCAGTTTCACAAAATCCGGTAACGATTCCATATAAGACATTGCATAGCGTCGTTGATAAAAAAACTCTTGCCATTGCCTGACCATACCCAGGTAACCATTATTAAGATTAATAATTTTTATCGGTAAACCATATTGCTTGATCGTCGACAGTTCTTGTATACACATTTGGATACTGCCTTCGCCCGTCACACAGGCGACGGTTGCATCCGGAAATGCCAGTTGCACACCCATCGCCGCCGGCAAACCAAAACCCATGGTGCCAAGGCCACCGGAATTAATCCAGCGTCTGGGGCGATTAAAGTGATAGAACTGTGCCGCCCACATTTGATGCTGACCAACATCGGAGGTGACATAAGCGTCACCTTCCGTTATCTCATACAATTTCTCGAGCACATACTGTGGTTTAATTTTTTCACTGTGCTTGTCATACTTCAGACAATCTTTCGAACGCCATTCATTAATTTGTGCCCACCATTCTTTTAGCGCTTCAGTATCAATCTCATTTTTTCGGGGTTTTAGCAATGCATTGATTTCCCGTAACAGCGCGCTAACGCGTCCGACTAGCGGCACATCGACTTTAACATTTTTGGAAATTGAAGACGGATCAACATCAATATGAATAATCTTCGCCGTCGGACAAAATTTATCAACATTACCGGTCACGCGATCGTCAAATCTGGCGCCCACCGCAAACAACACGTCACAGTTATGCATGCCCAAATTGGCTTCATAGGTACCGTGCATTCCCAGCATGCCAATAAATTGCTTGTCGGTAGCCGGATAACCACCCAATCCCATCAGCGTGTGTGTTAACGGAAATCCGAGCAAATGCATTGTCTCCGCCAACTCTGTCGATGCGTTGTTATCAATAATAACGCCACCGCCGGCATAGATCATCGGCCGCTTGGCCGCCAACAAAAAATCGATTGCGTTACCAATCCCGGATTTATCAGCAATATCCACTGGCACATAGGAGCGCATGGATATCGTTTCTGGATAATCAAATTCAGTTTTCTGGGCCGTGATATCTTTTGGTATATCAACAACCACCGGTCCGGGCCTGCCGGTGGTGGCAACGTAAAACGCTTTTTTAATCGTCAAGGCCAGGTCTT
>QILK01000191.1 GCA_003233345.1 Gammaproteobacteria bacterium
ATTGTGGCAAAGTGGATTCGAAAAAGCTCGGCGGCATTTTTGGATTGCGCGATGAGGGTGAGAATATTCGCCTAAAAATTGTCTCGGTAAAGGATGCATATCAACTGATGGATACTGGGGAGATAAAGTGCGCAACACCTTATATCGCGTTGCAGTGGTTACAGCTCAACGAAAAAATGCTAATAAAAAAATGGACATAACGTCAATGACCCCGTAGCCCGGACTTCGCGCAGCGAACGCCGGGGAAAAGGAAAGTAACCTAAAATACAATTAAAACAAGCGTAAGGTCAAGGCAGTCAATATCTAACTAAACACAGAAGAATAGGATCTTCGTTCCCCGGCGTTCGCTTTGCGAAGTCCGGGCGACTATTGTGCAGTCTCTCCGCGATATATTTACCAGGTTATGTTGCTTTCAAAGAAAAAGAAGGAGTTAGCATGAAACAATTTGTTACGGGTGGTGTTAAGTCTGGAAAAAGTAACTATGCGCAAGAGCTTGCGTCGCTAAGCAAAAAACCGGTGGTTTATATTGCTACGGCTACAGCAATGGATGATGAAATGGCGGAACGCATTTATCTTCATCAACAAAATCGACCCAAAGAATGGGATTTGATCGAGGAGCCAATTCACCTTGCCGAAATAATTGAAACGCACGCCAAGCCCTCGTGCTGTTTATTAATAGAATGCCTCACGCTTTGGTTGACAAATTTATTACTGGCAAAAGATGAAAGCCTTTTGCGTGAAGAAATTAAATTACTTTTACACGCCTATGCTCATATTGAGTCAGAGATTATTATGGTCGCCAATGAAAGTAATATGGGTGTGACCCCCATCAATGCATTGGCGCGGCGTTATTGTGATGAAGCTGGATTGTTGTATCAAAAAATCGCCAAATCATCTGACCGTGTTTTTTTTATGATAATGGGTCTACCGCAAATACTGAAAGGTTAAATCATGAAATCAGAGCAAACAATTGCCAAGAAAATTGAATGGTTAACTTATCCAAGTTTGTCGCCCGACAGTCGTTTGCGTGTAAGCGCCATTGATCAGCAGAATAATTTAACCAAGCCTCAAGGTTCTTTAGGTCGATTAGAGCAAGTTGCAATACAGTTAGCCTCACTATCAAAAAGTGATAAACCTTGTATTGATCGTGTATCGATAATTATTTTTGCAGCAGATCATGGTATTGCTAGTGAATCTGTCTCGCTTTTTCCACAGTCAGTAACAGTAGAAATGATCAAGAATTTTGTAACTGGGGGCGCAGCCATTAGCGTATTGGCGAAAGAGTTAGATGCCGGACTGGATATTGTTAATGTCGGTACCATTACCGCAACCGATCATTTGCAACAGGTTTATAATGATCGGGTGGCGTCGGGAACCACTAGTTTTTACCGAGATCAGGCGATGACGCAAGACCAACTAAGCAAAGCTTTAACAGTCGGGCGTAATCACATACTGAGAATAGAGGACGCGGGTTGTGACTTATTTATCGGTGGTGAAATGGGAATAGGTAATACCACCGCATCGACTGCGATTTTATGTAAACTGTTTGCTCTTGAGGCGAAAAAATTCTGTGGGCCGGGTACCGGACTGTCGCAAGCAGGTATCGAACACAAAGCCAATATTATCGATCAATCTCTGCAGTTTCACCGTGACTTAAACAATGACCCCATCAGTGTGCTTGCAGGATTTGGTGGTTTCGAGATCGCTGCGCTAACGGGGGCTTATTTAACCTGTGGCCAGGTGGGAATCGCTGTACTCGTCGATGGTTATATTTCCAGTATTGCAGCCTTGTTGGCTGTCAAACTAAATCCTGATTTAGAAAAATGGCTTATATATGCACATGAGTCATATGAGCCAGCCCATCAGTTTGTGCTCAAGCAACTGCAGGCAGCACCGTTACTAAAATTAGAAATGCGTCTGGGTGAAGCCAGCGGCGCAGCGATGGCCTTACCGTTGCTAAAATTAGCTTGCGCATTGCATAACAAAATGGCCACGTTTGAGCAAGCCGCCGTGTCGACGGCCAAATGCGCTGAATAACAAAAATGCACTGCGAGATCGATTTACTCAGACACGGTTTAACCAGCGCTGGACATGCTTTTATTGGCACTACCGATGCGCCGCTAATCAAGTCGGGTTTCGAGGCAATGACTGAGAGCCTTGCACGTATCAAGCAAGACTATGATCGCATTTATTCATCACCCTTAAGCCGGTGTTTAAGTTTTGCCGAAGACTTTGCCAAGCGTATGAGTTTACCCTTGTCTATTAAGCCAGGTTTAGCTGAGCTGTATTTTGGGCAGTGGGAAAATAAAACCAGCAAGCAACTACACGAACAGGATCCCACCGCCTTGGCGGCTTTTTGGGAGAATCCGTTTACCTTTCAAATGCCGGAAGGCGAAAATCTGCGGGAGTTTCAACACCGGGTTATTTCACAATTTACCGCGTTGGCACATTGTAATCGCGGAAAGAGAATTTTGCTGGTGACCCATGCAGGGGTGATTCGAATGTTATTGTTTTATTTTAATGAGTCCAAAGATAAGACTTTATTTGATTATGAGATTTCACATGGGAGTGTAACTCGACTTACCGTTTTCTGTGCTAATCATGACGCCGACCAGAAAATTATTTTAACTAATATTTTAGTTAATAACGCACATGTTTAATCCTTTGTTACTGGCGCTACAGTTTTTGACGATTATTCCTGTCCCCAAAATAAAAAATTATAATCAGCAGCAACAAATTTATTCCGTGCTCTACTATCCTTTGGTCGGCTTAATCATCGGTGGTCTGTCATTGCTAACGATGTTAGCGGCTGTAGGGTTATTTAATGCGACGCCAATGTTGGCAGCAGCGTTAACATTATTTATAGGGGTCGTTTTAACGGGAGGGTTACATTTAGATGGATTAGCAGACAGTGCGGATGCCTGGGTAGGCGGCTTAGGCAGTAAAGAACGGACGCTGGAGATCATGAAAGACCCGCGTTGCGGTGTTATGGCGGTCATTGCATTGTGTCTGTTGCTATTGATTAAGTTTGCAGCCATTACTTCATTAATTGAGTCTGGAAAATTTTGGGCCTTATTAGTCATTCCAGTATTAGGCAGGTTATCAATTCTGGTTTTATTTCAGACGACAAACTACGTCCGCGAGCAAGGTATGGGTGCGTTGTTGGCTCAGCATTATCCAAAAAAACTATCGATACTCATCATTTTTTTTAGCACCCTTGCTACCTTACTCTACCTGCTCGCCGTTAATTACCGTTGGCAAAGTTTGTTGTTAATTGTGGGCCTGTTTTTGTTGCTTGTATTCTTGCGCCGTCTAATCGTTTCGCGATTAGGTGGTATGACAGGGGACACCCTGGGTGCTGCCGTCGAAATCTGCGAAATGTATTGTTTGGTGTTTTTGGCTATGCAGTCCTAAAGTGCTTTTTGACTCACTAAGCAATTCGGTGAAAATATAAAATTCGTGGGAGCCTTCAGGCCCGGCTTAGTGCCCGTTAGTTGTTTTAGTGCGCATCCGGTCTTAGTTGTTCTAGGTCTAACATCGAAAAATATAATAATCTGCAATGATACTAGCAGAAACAGGCATGTTATAATTTATAAATTATCGGTAGAACAATTAGTTACAATAACATGTTAAATGAAAACAGACATCAAAAAAGTTCCCTATAAATCATAGAACTGGATCATGGTTTTATAACTAGTTGGTAAGATATAATCAATGGGTGCCGGAAGGTTAGTCCTGGACTTTTTTAATAATATAAGAGGAATAATTATGAAAAAAACATTAACAGCATTTAGTTTTGCATTTGTATCATTGTTCGCATTTACAGCGGTTCAAGCCAGTGATAACCCGTTTTCTTCATCTGCTGCTAGTAGTGTCGAAGTGGTTGCCGAGTCCAAAGGCAGCTGCGGCGGTGATAAAATGAAAAAAGGCGGTAGTTGCGGTGGTGACAAAATGAAAAAAGGCGGCAGTTGCGGTGGCGATAAAATGAAAAAGGCCGAATGTAAGAAAAAAGGTGCAGACGGTAAATGCATGGACAAAACACCTGCCAAATAAGGTTCGTCCTTATTTTTAGGTTTAATTTGTAATGCTCAATACAAGCCTTGTCTAGAAAGTTTATTCAGGGCTTGTGATTTTCCAGTTCCCGTATCAATTCAAAATTCGCTGCACCCGCTGTTTACTTGCTATAAATTAATTGGCCATACTAAATATTTTTTCCTGCATATGCATTAGTTCAAGCGCTTTATTTAATTCCGAAGTTGGTCTGGATTTGCACTGAGTCATAAATAACTCACGATCCCCTGTTAGTTTTGATATGCCTTGTTTCATTTTAGTTCGTTGAGAGTCATTTTTGGCAAAGCTCTGCATATTCTCGGCCATTGTTATTGTTTTTTTATAGATGACGCCACACTTGCCTTCTTTGGTAAAGGGTCCAAATGTAAAATACGCACCTGCGGCTATCGCGATCAAAAAAATAATAACTTTCATCCAATCTTCTCCGTAACTGTTAATTCCGTCGCTGTCTAGAGAAGGTATCGGCAAGCCGATAAGGTACTTGAAATGCGTTTAATTAGCAGCCCGGAGTTTACCGGCGTTGTTTGGCGAGTTTGACGCGATCCTGATAGGCTTTGTAGGCAATTCCAGTATCTTTTAGCAAGTATTCCAGTTCATCGAGCAACAAGGCCTGGGGCCCATCAACCAGCGCTTTGGAAGGGGCCGGGTGAAAATCGACTAGGACCATATTCGCGCCGGCGATAATGCCTTGTGCAGTAATATGCATAACATCGAGTATATTATCAGGTGCGGTATCGCGGCTACCCACGGAGTGTGAGGGATCGATGCAGACCGGCATCCGTGTCAGTCGTTTTATCACCGGGACATGGGCAAAGTCGACAAAGTTTCGGTGCGGGTCACCCATATTGGTTTTCATGCCCCGCAAACCAAAGACGACTTTGCTGTTACCTTCGCTCGCTAAATACTCGGCAGCGTTTAATGATTCTTCCAGTGTGATACCGAATCCGCGTTTGAGTAAAACCGGAAACACTTTCTGTCGGCCAACGCATTTTAACAGTTCGAAATTTTGAGTGTTACGGGTACCAATTTGCAGCATAACCCCGGTGGGTTGCCCGGTTTTTTCCAATGCCTCATTAATTTCATCGATATGAGATTCATGGGTTATTTCCATGGCAATGACTTTGATATCGTGGCGACCTGCCTGTTCAAAAACAAACGGCAGACAAGCCGCGCCATGACCCTGAAAAGAATACGGGCTGGTTCGGGGTTTATAGGCTCCCATGCGTGTACAGACTTGTCCTAGATCCTGGAGTGCTTGCATCATAATATCAACGTGCTCTTCATTATCGACTGCGCATAATCCGGCAAAAATATTTAACGACTGCTGATCAAAGCGCACGCCGTTATAATCAAAACCGCTGACGCGTTTGTCGTCCTTATGACGTCCAAGAATTCGGTATTCGTCAGAGATCCGCACAACCCGTTCGACTCCCGGTAGCTGCTGCATATCATTGATATCCAGTGATTGTGTATCACCGAGTAGATATATTTCCGTCAAGGATTGCTGTTCACCGGTGACTTGGTGCTCACTGGTTTTAACATTTTCAAGTTGTGCCAATTGCTGTACCAGTCGCTGGTAATCTTTGCCGCCATGGTCGATATTCGCTTTTAGAATTAGGATCATTCATTATTCCCGGTTTGTGTTAGTTTAATATTAAATTTTATTCAGGCTAGGTTTTACTAATCCATCGTAGCTATCAATACGCCGATCGCGGAAAAACGGCCAGGTTGCCCGGGTGGTCCGGGTTTCATCCAGATCAATACTGGCAAGCAATACACAGTCTTGGTTTGCTGTAGCCGAGGCGATAATTTTTCCAAAACTGTCAGTGACAAAACTGGTGCCCCAAAAATCTATTTGCGAATGCGCCACCGCTTCGTGACCGGTGCGATTACAACACAATAACGGCAGGCAGTTAGCGATGGAATGACTTTGCTGAATCGTTTTCCAGGCTTGATGTTGCCTTAATTTTTCATCGTTGCTATCGTTGGGTTCCCAGCCAATTGCCGTTGGATAAAGTAATAACTCTGCTCCCGCCAAGGCCATCAATCTGGCCGCTTCCGGAAACCATTGATCCCAACAAATTAATACACCGAGTCGGGCAACGGATGTCTGAATGGGTTTAAATCCAAGGTCGCCGGGTGAAAAATAATATTTTTCTTGATAACCCGGCGCTTCGGGAACATGCATTTTCCGGTAGCTGCCTGCCAGCGAACCGTCGGTTTCCATGACGACTGCGGTATTATGATATTGACCGTTTATGCTTTTCTCGAAAACAGAGCCGACGATAACCATATTGTGTTGTTTGGCAAGCGCACCTAACCAGTCGCTGGTTGGTCCGGGAACCGACTCGGCCAAGTTAAAGTTTTTATCGGCTTCATGTTGGCAAAAGTAACGGTATTTCGGTAATTCCTGCAGCAGACATAATTGTGACTCTGCAGCGGCCGCCTGTTGCAACCCGCGCTGAATAGTTTCAAGGTTTTGATCGGTAGAATTAGAAACGGAATGCTGAATTAGCGCGACTTTGATGTTTTTTCTGGTAGCGGAAGTTTTCATTGCTTATGGACAATATAGCTGTAATGTCGCGCAATGTATACCGCCGCGTTGTTGAATTAGTCGGGTGCAATCAATGTTAACCGCTGTTCTGGTCGGAAAACATGTTTGGATTTTTTGCAAAGCAACCAGGTCTTCTCTAACATTATAAGCGGGTACTATGACGTGATGATTGGTAATGAGAAAATTGGTATAGGTTGCCGGTAGCAGTGTTTTAGCCGTACCTGTTTCCAGAACCGGCGGGTGTGCCGGAACCGGTAGCTTTATCAGTTTATATCGATCACCAGTTTTGCGTTTAAAGGTTTTGAGTTGGTCCTCAAGTCGTTGCAGAATTATATAATTTGCATGTGTCGGTGCGTCACAACTGGAATAGAGTAAGGTATCGGTATCGGAAAACCTGACTAGGTTGTCAATGTGACCCCCAGTATCATCACCTTTGAGACAAGTATCTTTTATCCACAGAAAGCGGGTAATACCCAGTAGGGTGCTTAGTTCAGATTCGACTTGCTTTTTTGTTTTGTCAGGGTTTCGATTGGTATTAATAATACAGTCCTGGTTAGCAATGAGTGTGCCTTCGCCATCGACTTGGAGATTTCCACCTTCACAGGTGAGTGGGCTGGTTTGAATCGGAAAATCGGGGCTGAGCTGCCGATATAGCGACTGAGTGGCCTGGTTATCGAGGTCAAAGGTAAACTGGTCACCCCAGGCATTAAACTTGAAATGTATCCATTGCTTACATTGCTTTTTCTCAATAGTGGTTGGCCCATAGTCACGTACCCAGGTATCATTGGTTGGAACCTGGATCAAACGGATGTTATTTCTGTTAATTGATTTCTGATTTGAATACTTGTCCAGGGTTTTACCAGCGTGGTGTAGATGCTGGTTATCAAAACACAAAATAATGACGTTTTGTTTGGCGGCAATTAGGTGACAGAGCTGACAGTAGAATAGCTCGATGGATTCGAGTTGGTTAACCCAGTCGCCATGGCGGTGTGGCCAGGCAATTAAAATAGAAGATTGTTGCGCCCACTCAGGCAATGAACGCACATCGAATTTTTTCATGGCTGGCTGATACTAACCGTCTAAGAAAGAGTAAGTATAAGTATATAAGACGCGATAGTATTATATTGTCGAAAAAACGCAAATTACCGATTCACAAACTTTTCTAGATTTGTGCCCAGAAAATGTCTAGCCTGTATATTCCGTTAATGCGGGCCAATGGTTTATTTGTTTTGGCTTATTTTTTTTTCTTTATACTAACGGTATCAATGACGTAGTCATCATCAAAATAAACCATATAGCCGTTATACACCCAGCGACTGATACCGCGATGATGTTTGCGTTTGCTGTTTTTCCCGACCGGTTCCTTGCGAGTAATTGGTTGGCCATACTTTTTTTCCACATTCGCTTTGGACATGCCGCGACTGGGTCGTTCCGTCTTGGCGCCGAGATTCGTTCCGGAAGTGCTGCCGACTGATTGAATTTTAAGAACATCGGCGTTGCTTATGTTAACCGAGAAAAACAGCAACGCGATGGTCATTTGCCAGAGTTTCATAAAATTCTCCTGCTGATTACAGATAGGTCTCACTGAATGCAAAAAATTGCGACAGTGCCTACTCTTTGTATCGGCCAATTGGCGAAAAATTTAGCTAGGTGGAATTATTTTCAAAACATGTATAATTATGGCTAAATTACAGCTACTTACAAAAAGAAGTTAAAGAAGCTTAATTAGTGTTGTTTATTTGGGCGGCTATGCTTATCCGGTGTGGATAAATAGCAGTAATTCATTGCATTTTATGGTCTAATTCGAGCCTATGTTTAAATCAGTTCCAGTTTTTATTGGATTACGCTACGTTCGAGCAAAACGACGTAATCATTTTATTTCTATTATTTCTGTTATATCTATTATTGGCATAACACTCGGTGTGGCCACACTTATTATCGTCTTGTCGGTAATGAATGGTTTTGCACACGAGATCAAGGACAGGTTATTGGGTATGGAGTCGCATCTGACCGTGCAAACCTCAGCCGACTGGAAAACGGTCATCAAGGATGTCAAAGGTAACAAGTCTGTTACCGGTGCTGCGCCCTATATTCAGGGTGGTGGGTTAATTAACTACCGAAATGTTAGTCAGGGTGTGAGGGTTCACGGTGTCAATCCGGATCTGGAGCCAGAAGTTTCACAAATCCAGGATCGAATGTATTATGGTCGGCTCGCCGATCTGAAAAAAACCAAATTTGGGATTATTCTCGGTTATGAAGTTGCCACTAAATTATTGGGCACCGGTCGCGTTCAACAGTTGCAGTTTTTACAATACCGAAGTGCGATGAAACATGTGCCGGGTGCCAGTGCGCTGGAATTATTGCAGGTGTTAGGTCTGGAGGAGCGCATTACTGACGGTGAGTTTAAAACCCGGGTAACCCTGATTATTCCTAAAGTTAATTACAGTGCCATTGGTCCGATAATACGCTCAAAAATATTTGAACTGGTCGGAATTTTTCAAATCGAAATGCAGCAATATGACAGCACAATGGTGGTGTTGAATATAGACGATGCCGCCAAATTGTATAAAACCAAAAAACAGGTAACCGGTATTCAGGTTAAATTAACCGATATGTTTAAGGCATCGGAAATAGCCACACAACTGATAGCCCAGGGCGGTAAGCAAAGTCGTTATTATCAAATAACACCTTGGATGCAACGGCACCGAAATGTATTTGCTGCGCTTAAGACAGAAAAACGCATGATGTTTCTAGTGTTGTTAATTATTGTGATTGTTGCTGCTATTAATGTTATTTCCACATTAGTCATGGTCGTTACCGATAAGCAATCTGATATAGCCATATTGCGCACGCTGGGTGCTGCGCCAAACGTTATTCGTAATATTTTTATCGTACAGGGATTGGTGATAGGGGTCATTGGTGTGCTAACGGGCTTGGCATTAGGTGTTCTAGTGACCGTTAATGTTGAGTCGATAGTCTCATTTTTGGAAACACTATTTGGCATTAAATTTTTATCCGGCGATGTTTTCTATATCAGCAAGATTGTTGGCGTCATCCATTGGGATGAAGTATCGATAGTCTGTAGCAGTACATTGATCATCACCTTGTTAGCCACCCTGTATCCCGCGCATGCGGCTGCGAATACCCAACCGGCTGAGGCATTGCGTTATGAATGATCTGACTAGACTTTTGGGTCGTCCAGAATATCAATCCAGTTTATTTGAGCACGACAAAGTGGTGGTGCAGTGCACCGGCCTAAGTAAATATTTCGACGATGGTGAACTTAAAGTTGATGTGTTATCCAATGTCGATTTGACCGTAAAGGCAGGCGAGCAGATTGCGATTGTCGGCGCATCGGGTTCTGGTAAAAGCACGTTGCTTCATTGCCTTGGTGGTCTCGACAAACCCAATGCCGGTAGGGTGATCGTACGCGGTTTTGATTTGGCGCGTCTAAACGAGACGCAAAAAGGGGTGGTTAGAAATCACGGTTTGGGTTTCGTTTATCAATACCACCATTTAATGCCAGAATTTACCGCAGAAGAAAATGTTGCCATGCCGCTACTGGTTCGTGGAATCCCTTTTGTGCAAGCCCGAAAAGAAGCGTTGATCATGCTTGAAAAAGTGGGTTTAACGCCTCGCGCACTGCATAAACCTGGAGAAATGTCAGGTGGGGAAAGGCAGCGCGCAGCGGTGGCCAGAGCACTTGTCACACGACCAAATTGCTTGCTTGCTGATGAGCCCACTGGAAACCTTGATAGGAAAACCGCACAAAAAGTTTATCAGATGATGTTGGATCTAAACGAGGAGGAGAATATCAGTTTTGTTATCGTTACCCACGATGAGCATTTGGCTGATCGTATGGGACATAAGTATGTGCTCGAAGATGGTCATCTCCGTAGGTCGTGATCGGACTAGCGGGCCGATTTTTTCCATTTTTCTATTCTAATTTTCTTATTCTGATTTTCGTAATTTTTTACGTTCCTGCCATTCCCGAATAATTTGCCAGCGCCATAATAAACGCACCACAACATAACCTAAAGCCCCGCTGATCATGGCGGCAATCAGACTGCCCAACAGAAAAGGCTCCCATAATTGCGGTGATGATAAAGCTGTTTTAAGCCATTCCCATTCTAACGAAAACTGGACATTTATGGGTTGCGTATTGAGTAACCAGGAACCCAGTTTATAGCTGGCGTAAAACATCGGTGGCATGGTCAGTGGGTTAGTCACCCAAACCAGCACCACGGATAACGGTAAATTCATACGGGTTGGAATGGCAACAGCAGCAGCCAAAACCATTTGAAACGGAACGGGTATCCAGGCAAAAAACAATCCTATGGCAAATGCGCCAGAGACCGAGCGTCGATTAAAGTGCCACAGATTGGGATTATGTAAAAGTCGACCGAATATTCTCAGGTATTTATGATCACGTATAGTCTCGTGATTGGGCATGTATTTTTTGATAAATTTCTTAGCCATTATCTTGCAATTTTACTTATTACTAAATTATGAATTAACTAACGTGATTTCAAAGCTTTGGGTCTTTTTGTTAATGCTCACTAAATAGTGTCAGTGAAATTATATCCATTATTATACATTAAACCCAACAGGTTAAAAATTGCCAATTGCATCGATTATTTTTTTATTTAGCACGCTACTGTTTACCAGTTTGGCGAGCAAACCGGATAGTTTCTGGTGCCTGCTACCGTTAATAATCGCAGTTGTATTGTTCAAAAAAGCATTTTTCGTGCCGCAACGGATACCAATAGCACGTTTAATATTTTTTACCGCCGTGGCGTTGTTTTGGAATTTGATTTATATTGACTATTTGCACAATCCGTCACTTGATCCGCGCTTTGAAAATAAAGAAATAGCGGTTTCAGGATATATTAACAGCATTCCGGTAAAAAGACCCTTCGGCTGGCGAATTTCATTAAAGCTGATCACGCCATTTCCGGGCACTATTCGTCTGAACTGGTATTCGCCGAAAAAAGTTTTGCTCCCCGGCCAGGTTTGGCGGCTCAAGGTAAAATTAAAGCAACGCAGCGGATTTCAGAATCCAGGCGGATTTAACTATGAAACCTGGTTATTTTCGCGCGGTTATTCAGCCACCGGGTATGTGCGTAAAAGTACGGATAATAAATTATTATCGCAAGCGAATATGGGTATAAATTACTGGCGCTATCAGTTTTACCAAAAATTGCAGCAGCTGATGAGTAACACCCATCAATCCCCGGTCGCAAAAGGACTGTTGATTGCGCTGGCGATCGGCGAACGCCAGCATATCGGGCGAGATCAATGGCGGGTGCTGGCAAATACCGGAACATCGCATTTACTGGCAATATCAGGATTGCATATTGGTATTGCCGCAGGCAGTTGTTTTTTTCTGGTTAGTTTTATCTGGTCGCGATTTTATAAACTGACATTATTATTTCCTGCACGCAAAATTGCCGCGTTATTTGCAGTGGTTGCGGCTGGTGCCTATACCCTATTAGCCGGTTTTACCATTCCCACCCAACGTGCGTTGATTATGACCAGTGTGTTGATGGCCGCGTTATTTTTCGGCGTTAAAGTCCGGTCAAGCGATCTTCTTTGTGTCGCGTTGTTATTTGTACTGCTGCTGAATCCGCTTTCAGTATTGATGCCCGGATTCTGGTTGTCGTTCCTGGCGGTCGCGATTATTTTATTTGTTTCTTGCCACCGGATCTATATTCCCAGATTTTGGCGCTGGCAAAGGGTTCAGTGGGCAATCACGCTGGCACTGATACCGTTGACAATATTTTTTATGCAAAATATTTCTATCATTTCACCGATCGCCAACATGATTGCAATTCCATTAGTGAGTATCGCCATTGTACCAATATTATTAGTGACCCTGTTGCTAATTGATCTGTTGCCCAATCTTGCCGAGGTCTTATTAATGATCAATGGTTTTTTACTGGAATGCTTGTGGTCGCTGCTCCAGGTTTTTTCCAGCTATCAATGGAGCCATTTACAGTGGGCAAATTCATCCGTGTCGGCCGTAGTGATGGCAATGCTGGGATTGCTTATTTTATTAATGCCAGCGGGATATCCGGGAAAATTGACGGGATTAATATTGTGTCTGCCGTTATTTTGTCGGCCGGCAGGCAAATTACCCATTAATGAAGTGCTTATTACCATTCTCGATGTTGGGCAGGGCTCGTCTTTGCTGGTACAAACACGCAATCACGCGTTGGTTTACGATACCGGTCCAAAATTTCGTAGTGGATTTAATACCGGAGAGGCCGTGGTCGTTCCGTTTCTTAGACACTCAGGTATCTCCAAACTGGATAAAATTATTGTCAGTCATCAGGATAATGATCATAGCGGAGGGTTAAAAGCGATTCTGAAAAGCTATCAGCCAAAGCAGATATTGCTTGGTCAGCCTTTAAACATCAGGTCTTCGAATGTTAGTGCTTGCAAGGCCGGGCAAACCTGGACCTGGGATGGTATTAAATTCGCAATCATCCATCCGCAAGCGGGTCAATCGTACAAAAATAATAATAATCACTCGTGTGTTTTACGCGTTAGTGTCGGCCCATATCACACGCTGATGACCGGTGATATATCTTCTAATATTGAAAAACGATTAATTAGTAGCCATCCTCAGCAACTTCGCGCCAACATTCTTATTGCCCCTCATCATGGTAGCAAGTCTTCATCAAGCAGTTTATTTATACAACGCGTGGCTGCAGAATACGTGGTATTTACTGTTGGATATCTGAATCGTTATCGGTTCCCTAATAAAAAAGTTGTTTCTCGATATAAAAAAAGCGATGCGGTATTATTGTCCACCGATAAAACCGGTGCGATTCAATTTCGAATAAACGCCAAAACTGGCATACGTTATGAATACAGTTATCGAATAGACAATCAACGATTCTGGTATAGACGAACGTCAGAAAATTGTCGGTAACGTTGTTTTATCATAGCGTTATAGATACACTATTGAGCTAAAATATACTATGGTTAAAAAATCTGCTATTTTCTATAAATTGTTTGTAAAGATAGGCCATAAAATCAGGATTGATTTGGTCACAATTTATGGGGATCTAATAGTGAGAAAATGGGTTACTATACGAAACATTAAAATCAAGGTAGGTTAAGCAGTGTGGGAGATATTTGATAAAGGTGGAGTACTTATGTATTTCATCCTTGCATGTTCAATTATTGCAGTAGCGATTATTGGTGAACGACTATGGCAACTGCAAAAAAGTCGGGTAATACCACAGCATCTGGTCGCGCAGGTTTGGCACTGGGAACGAAAGAATCAGCTTGATAGTGAGCGTGTTAAAGCAATGCGTAAAAGCTCTCCGCTAGGAAGGGTACTATCGTCCGGGCTGGTCAACCGCAATGCCCCGCGGGATGTGATGAAGGAAAGCATTGAGGAAACCGGTCGCCATGTAGTGCATGATCTGGAGCGTTATCTTAATACGCTGGGGACCATTGCCGCTATTTCACCATTACTGGGTTTATTGGGAACGGTCATTGGTATGATCGATGTATTTAATGAACTGGCATTGGTATCAGGTGGTAGTGTGCAAGGTTTGTCGACGGGTATTTCCCAAGCGCTGATTACCACTGCATTTGGTTTGATGGTGGCTATTATTGCTGTCGGTTTCTACCGGTTTTTCCGTGGCCGTGTCGATGAGTTGGTAATATATATGGAACAAGAAGCCATTAAATTGGTTGAAGTCATGCATTCAAAACAGCAAGTAGCACCGGAATAATTGATGCCTGATTTTCGCTGTCACTAGACCAATGAAAATAAAACAAAAATGAATTTAAGACGACACGAAAAAGATACACCCGACGTTAACATCACACCGTTAATCGATGTGGTATTTTTGCTATTGATCTTTTTTATGGTCACAACGACCTTTAAAAAAGAAACCAGCATTCCGATTAAGTTACCAGAAGCCTCCTCAAAATCAGACCCTGCAGATACTGTATTGGTTGGACTTGAAATTATTATAAATAAAGACGGTGATTTTTTTATCGACGTGAAAAGTAAGGGGCCAAAAGGAAAACAGGTTTCCGAGAAGAAGACGGTGACGAATCAGAAATTGAAGACATTAATACGTGCCATTAAAGAAGCTTCCGGCGGTAATAATAAAGTCCAAATCTATATCCGTGCTGATGCAAAATCACCACATGAGTCATTTGTGAAGGTGATGGATACGCTCAGGCGGCTGGGGTTTACCCGGGTATTTATTATTGCGGTACCACCGGATAAATAATAAAGAAACTCCCTGCGGCACGTCATATCCGGGCTCAGGCAATTCGCCCGAAATATCATGAGAGTTACAGGTTAGTGGCAAAATGACCAGCGAACAGCCGCAAAGTGCGGCAGCAATCTATCGTCGATTATTGACTTATGCTTCGCCTTATTGGAAGGTGTTTTTGCTTGCTGTTTTTTCTATGGTTATCTATGCGACAACCGATGTTGCTCTTGCTGAATTATTGCGGGAAATGGTGGGTGGCAAGCAAGATCAATATCAACACAGCTATACCTTATTCGATTCCTATTTGAACGATTTTCTTGACGACCGGCCCAGTGCTGCACGCGGTTGGTATGTGTCGATCATACGCGAGTATGCCCCCTGGTTAATTGTTTTGTTATTTATGGTGCGCGGTCTGTTTGGGTTTGTGACCACCTATGGTATGGCCTGGATAGGTCGTATGTCGATCTATAATATTCGTAAAGAAATGTTTGTCCATATCACCATGCTACCGTCACGATTTTACGATAAGCAAACTTCCGGACAGTTAATTTCCAAGTTTACGTTTAATACCGAGCAAGTTGCACAAGCGGTTACCAACGCAGTGACAATCTTAATTCGCGATACATTAACCGCGATTATTCTCTTAGCCTATTTATTATATCTAAATGCTAGCCTGACCATTATTCTGATTGTCTTTGCACCCTTGATTATCTGGTTATTAAGCAAGTTGGGGCGGCGTTTTAGAAAAATCAGCAAACGCATACAAGATGCGATGGGCGAGGTAACCAATACCTTGCAGGAATCAATCGATGGGCAAAAAGAAATCAAGATTTTTGGCGCACAGCAGGCAGAATGTGAGCATTTTGATCGCGTCAACAGAACTAACCGCAAGCAAAACTTGAAATTAATGGCGACGATGGCGGCTAGCGTACCGGTGATCCAGTTTCTTGCGGCGATCGCAGTCGCCAGTATTGTTTATTTATTGATGAACTCTGATGTCAAAACCGGAGATTTTATCGCTTATATAACGGCGATGATGTTTTTAATGGCGCCGTTAAAGCGCCTGACATCGGTCAACGCAGCGATCCAAAAAGGGATCGCCGCCGCGTCAAGTATTTTTGATTTACTCGATGAAAAGATGGAAAAGGATACGGGTACCCTGTCGCCAGAACGGATTAAGGGAGACATTGAATATCAAGCCGTGAGCTTTGCCTATTCAAAGGATGCCGAGCAGGTGTTGAATAATATTAATTTTAAGGTAAACGCCGGGCAAACGGTTGCGCTTGTGGGTAAGTCCGGGCAGGGTAAAACCAGCCTGGTTCATCTTTTGACCCGGTTTTATGATATCGACAGTGGCCGTATTTTGATTGACAATATTTGCATTAGCGAACTGTCGCTAATGGCGTTGCGAAAACAAGTATCCATTGTTAGTCAACATGTCACCCTGTTTAACGATACTATTGCCAATAATATTGCCTATGGTTCAGATAAATCGCCGCAACGCGATGCCATTATCAACGCGGCCAAAGCAGCGCATGCACTGGAGTTTATCGAGACGTTCACAGACGGATTCGATACCATAGTTGGCGAAAAGGGTAGCCGTCTATCCGGTGGCCAGAAACAACGGATCGCCATTGCCCGCGCAATATTTAAAAATGCGCCGATCCTGATCCTGGATGAGGCGACCTCTGCACTGGATACCGAGTCCGAGCAAAATGTGCAAAGCGGATTAAAAGAACTGCAACAGAATCGAACGACGTTAGTGATTGCGCATCGATTGTCGACGATAGAGAAAGCTGATGTTATTCTAGTGCTCGACAGCGGCGCTATTGTAGAAAGTGGTACGCATACAGCGTTATTGGCAAAAAACGGCTACTATGCAAAACTACACCATGACAAGTTCGAATAGCGCAGTAGCCCGGACTTCGCGTAGCGAACGCCGGGAAAACCAATAGGATCAAAACAGCAAGGCGAGATATGCTAGATGGGCTTCTGACACAGGGTTTTAGGATTTTGGTTGAATTTAAAGAGAGTTGTTCTTTTCCCCGGCGTTCGCTGTGCGAAGTCCGGGCTACGGACAAATGTACTCTGTGTGAATTAGTTGGGTAGGTTAGTGGATGAACTATCCTAAACATTTTTCATCATCAATGCATTTTTTGTCAATTCTGCTTTGGCCGTTGGCGATGTTGTTTCGTCTGCTCACGAAAGTAAGAAGAGTTGCCTACCGAATCGGGTTTTTAAAGAGCACAAAGTTATCGGTGCCGGTATTAGTCATCGGTAATATAACAGTAGGCGGTACTGGGAAAACGCCTTTAGTCATTTATTTTATCAATTTCCTGATTGCCAACGGTTACCGGCCGGGTGTTATCAGCCGGGGTTATAAAGGCAAAACCAGCGAATGGCCGCAGATGGTCGATGCGTCTAGTGATCCGCAAATGGTTGGCGATGAACCGGTCATGATCGCCCAGCGATGCGCTTGCCCGGTTGTTGTTGGGCCAGATCGAGTGGAAACGGCTGAGCGACTAATTCAGCAATCTTGTAATGTCATTGTTTCCGATGATGGTCTGCAACACTATAAGCTGCAACGTGATTTTGAAGTGCTAGTGATCGATTGTCAAAAACGTTTTGGCAACGGAAGACCGCTCCCCGCAGGTCCATTGCGGGAATCAGTTTCCCGATTACACACCGTGGATGTGATCGTCAATCACGGAGGATGTCAGCAAACTACCGCGACGCCACAATTTAATATGCAATTGTCAGCAATGGCATTGCGACCGGTCGTCAATACGGCAGGCAGTGGGCCCGGTTCGGAAGGGGAACAGCCATCGTTAGACAGCCTCGCTGGACAGACCGTTCATGCGGTCGCGGGTATCGGTAATCCCGATCGATTTTTTAGCCTGCTGGAGGATCATCGGATTAGTGTCATTCGCCATGCTTTCCCCGATCATCATCAGTTCCAGCTTGCTGAATTACAATTTAATGACAAATTAGCGCTAATAATGACGGAAAAAGACGCTGTAAAATGTCACAATATCGAATTGGAAAATACTTGGTATATTCCCGTTAATGCCAGCATTAATTCTGGTGTTGAGCAAATTGAGATAACCGACTTGGTTCTGGAGAAATTAGGCAGACTCCAGACAGGAGAAAAAAATGGATTCGAAACTGATTGATATACTGGTTTGCCCGGTATGCAAGGGCCCGCTAGTATTAAAAAAAGAGGCACAGGAATTAATTTGTAAAGTCGATAGATTGGCGTTTCCAATCAAAGAAGATATACCGGTTTTACTCGAAGACGAAGCACGGGAAATGAATGCCGAAGAAGAAGTATAAAAACAAAGGTAGCCCGGACTTCGCGTAGCGAACGCCGGGGACGAACATAGTCACAACAGTTAAGTAGGATATCTGCTGTATCCCCTAACAGGGGTTATAGGATTTTGATTGAATTTAAAAGGGTTATTTTCCCCGGCGTTCGCTGCGCGAAGTCCGGGCTACTTGAGAAGGGGAAATACACTATGTGTTTAGACATTAATTTGGCAGAACACTAGATTATGGTCGCGTTTAATGTTGTTATACCCGCGCGTTATCAATCGACCCGTTTGCCGGGTAAAGTGTTACTGGCGCTTGCGGGCAAACCGATGATTTACCATGTGTATCAACGGGCAAAAGAAAGCGGGGCTGAAAATATTATCATCGCAGTTGATGATGAGCGGGTTGCCACTGTCGCCCGTGATTTTGGCGCTGAGGTGTGCATGACATCGCAGACGCATACGACAGCCACTGACCGGCTGACCGAAGTGGTGGAAAAATATCAATGGGCAGATGACACCATCGTGGTTAATTTACAAGGTGATGAGCCGCTAATGACGGCTGAACTTGTTCGGCAGGTCGCGAGTGATTTGGCAAATAATTCAGCGTCAGCGATTGCGACACTAGGTGTACCCATTGAGGATAGTGACGAACTGTTTGATCCCAATATCGTTAAAGTAGTGCGTAATCAAAACGCAGAAGCCTTGTATTTTAGTCGTGCCGTGATCCCGTGGCACCGGGATCAGTTTGTAAAATCGACGCAAACGCTTCCAGATGATTCGGCGCATTTACGACACTTGGGATTGTATGCCTATCGCTGTCATTTTCTAAGAAAATATTCTAGTTTGGAGCCGGTCTATATAGAGAAAGCCGAGATGCTTGAGCAACTGCGGGCACTCGCCTATGGGTATCGAATCTATGTTGGCGTGGCAACACAGATACCTGGACACGGTGTTGATACATTAGAGGATCTAAAAAAAGTGGAAACGTTACTTATGTCAAAGTAAAAATCTAAATTTCGATTACACTTATCCACAGATTCACACAATAACGGATAAAACGATCTTGCGCGAATTCGCTGACAGTAAGTTTCGGACTAATGAGAATTTTGGGATTATCCTGAGTTATTTTGCGTTAGCAGCAATTGCATTATATATATTTACGCCGAAATATGTACAAGCGTCTGCCGAACTCGAATGGAAGATCAATCTGGCTAAAACTCTTTGGGCCTGGTCATTTTATTCGTTACCCATTATTATTTTATATTCAACACTTAATATTTTTGTAAGCAATCGTATTATTGTATCAATAGTATTTATGCAAATCTGTTATATGGCAGCGACATTATTGGCAGTTACGTTAATGGAACCATTGATGCTGGCCGATGCTCAAAAACAAGG
>QILK01000025.1 GCA_003233345.1 Gammaproteobacteria bacterium
GGTGTCAGTGGTTCTTTTCTGTTGCTATTATTAGGCGGGTATTTCGAAATTCTAGAGGCCATTGCCACCCGGGATTTATCTTTGTTATCTATCTTTGGCGTTGGTTGTCTGGTTGGCTTGTTATTGTCTTCGCGCTTGATTCATTTTTTACTCAATCGTTGGCATGATGCGACCATGAGTTTTTTACTTGGCCTGGTAATCGGGTCACTGTGGATGATTTGGCCTTTTAAACATTCAATGCTAATTGGTGATCAAGTTATCTACTTGAATAATAAGTTACCCACTAGTCTGGGTACGGGTGAAATGCTAACATTGTTGACCACCACCGCAGGTATCTTAACGATTGTGGCTTTTCTCTGGATTGAAAAGAAAAAGCCGTAAAACCAGTAGCCCGGACTTCGCGCAGCGAACGCCGGGAGAAAAAAGTGGTATTACTAAAGCCCTTTATCAAATACTTATCGAATATTTTTCCCCGGCGTTCGTTTCGCGAAGTCCGGGCTACCAACCAGGGTTTCTTTTTTCGCTTTGCTTAGTTTTTTAATTTCCGCTTCCCGCCGACTGGCATTGGCGCGTGAATCGCTGGTTTCCTGATAGACGAGTGTGGCCGGACGGCGGGGTCGAACATATTTGGACCCGAGTCTGTCACAGTGATTGTGCTCGTCAATGCGTTTTTCCAGATCGATCGCGATGCCAGTATAGAGGCTATTATCGGCACATCGAAGAATATAGATCGTCCAGTTACTCATTATTAGGAAATCAGAATTTCTTTCATCTCCGCAATCGCTTCCTTATTTTCCTCAATATCAACCATTTGTATTTCGGTGTCAATATCCAGTTGTTCAAATGCGGATACATTAGACCAATCAGCAACGGCTAGTGGATGCTTGGAATTGGTAATGGACTGTAGATTAGAAACAGTGACAACGTCGGCATAGTTGGGGCCACCTTCGTGGGTATATTGAAGGTTGTCATGCTCACGCACTGCTTCGACCAGTGGTTGTGGAAACTCCCAGTTACTCAGTATTTTTTCGCCGATTCGGCTATGCAGGTTAAGTATAATATAATCAAGTAATTCCACATTGAGCAGAATTTTTGGAAATGCTTCTGCATGAACTAATATGGGTAGCTTACCGATATTGTGTACCAGCCCGGCCAGGACGGCACTGTCCTTTTCCAACCCTGGCGTTTGTGATGCAATGACCCCGGCAATCGCTGCAACTTGTGAGCTGTGTTGCCAGCAATCTCGCAACCGGGTGTCGAGTACTTCACTCGTGGCCTGGAACATCTGTTTCATCACCAGGCTGTTTACCAGCGTGCGAATTTGCTTGTAACCCAGTCGGGCCACTGCGGCTTTAATATTGGAGATAGGGTTTTTTGCTCTAAATAACGGACTGTTGGAAACTTGTAATAGCTTGGCAGACAGTGATGCGTCGGTGGAAATAATGCTAGCGACCTTGGACGCGGTCACGCTATCATCGTCAATCTCATCACGTATTTTAAGGGCAACCTCGGGTAAAGTAGGCAATACAAGCTGATTATTTTCAAGCTCGTTGAGCAATGATTCCATGATCTCATCACCAGTATCAATAACATTAGCCGGGTTAGTCATTCTGAGTCCTTCCAGTAAAAGTTGCTAGCATAGAAAAGATCGACTAAATCCTAATTATCTTTAGACCTAAATCACACACCGTTAATGTAAACTTCCACCTTTAATCTAAGATATTTTTTCTATCGCGACCGGCTCAAGCGGGTAGGGTAGCTCGCGAAAATTGAGTTGCGGGCCGTCACTGGTTTTATAGTGTATCGGAGAATTTTCCTGTGTTTTTATATCCGCAACGCATAAGGTATCGTAGCTACCATCGGCGCCTTCTTCGCTGTTGATAACGGAACCACAGTTTTGTGTTTCACTGAATTCCTTGGCAAACAGTTTATCACCTGGCACTGGTTTAACATCTGATTTAATGCTCGCCAGGAACATTCGCTTTTTTAGCTTCCCCAAATACTGCATCCGGGCAACAATTTCCTGGCCGGTATAACAACCTTTTTTAAAACTGATACCGTTGAGCAGTTGCAGGTTGATCATCTGTGGAACAAAAGATTGCGAGGTGTTGATGGTGACAATCGGTATTCCGGCGAGTATATCGAGTAATTGCCAAGGCCCGGTACCCACTGGCGCAGAATGTACATCAAGCTCGGTCCAAAGTTTTTTGATCGATTCAAGGTCACTAAATATAATAAATCGGGGGTGGATGCCATGAATGCGAATGATGGTATAATCATCGCTTTGTACGACGTCATCAACATTTTTTGGTGCTGGCAGACTGACTACTTCCAACTCTTTATCTGCCGTGGGTCCCGACAAGCCGATACTGACAAAGTTATCTGAAGCATTTTCAAGATTGACTTTGGATCTGAGTACATACATTCTAAGTATTTTCAGTGTTTCTTCAGCCATCCCAGCGGGTAGCTGAATGTAAATAGCATCATTGCGCTTGAATAATCGCAAGGTACTTAATACGCGTCCTTTTTGTGTACATAGAGAGTTCAACTGACTGTGGTTTTCTGCCAGTTCAGCGACATTATTGGTGAGCTGTCCTTGCAAAAGGTTTACCGCGTCTTCACCGTGTACCGATAATAAAGCATAGTGCGATAGATCGGCGATGACGTTACCCGTATAAACAATACGGGTTTCGCGAACAGTATTTCCAAAACTAATCGATGCATCATCGCTGAATTCAGCACCTTTATTAGTTAAAAATGCTTTCCATTCTGTTTTCATAGGATCTCTTTCTCACAAACTGGTATATGACGTACGGTTAATATGGGGTCTGATTTTGGTTACTCAATTTAAACTATAGAATAAATTATACGTCAGAATGCTGAATTTCTCACTATGCAGATTTGAGTGTTATCTGTACAAAATAATTTCATGGTTGGTATTCGACTTATTTTTAGTCATGGTTTGTCAGGTGAAAGTTCTTTTTTTCAATGGATTAGGCTATATTGTAATAATAATTATAGGGTAGCCCGGACTTCGCGTAGCGAACGCCGGGTAACCAACAGGATGACAACAATAACGCAGAAGTGCTAAATGTACTTCTGACAGGGGCTGTAGGATTATAGTTGAATTTAAATGGGTTATTTTTCCCCGGCGTTCGCTGCGCGAAGTCCGGGCTACTCTGGGAAAAACATATAATGAGTGTAGGTAATAGGCGGCCGGTTTTTTTAAATTTATTGCAGATACGATTTCCTGTTACCGCGATTCTATCTATATTGCACCGGGTCGCTGGAGTGTTGTTAGTTCTGATTTTGCCTTTTTGCCTATATTTATTTGATCTGTCATTGTCCAGCGCTGATGGATATGTTCAAGCCATCAGCATTGTGAATCAGATGCCGGTTAAATTGCTTAGCATCGTATTTATATGGTCATTGGCGCATCATTTATTTGCCGGTATCCGTTTTTTATTTTTGGATTTGGATATTGGTATCAGCAAGCAAACAGCCCAAGTCAGCGCGATAGTTTCCGCTGTTGCTGCGATAGCCGTTACCCTTGTTTTTGCCTGGAGTTTGCGATGACACGAAGGTTCCAGGGTCTAAATGCATGGATTTTACAGCGCGCCAGCGCGGTTTATTTGGCAATTTTCTTTGTCTATCTGGTCTTCTATTTTACGCTTAGTCCACCGGCAAATTTTGGCGAATGGCGTTCGTGGGTAGCAGACCCGATCAATAGTATTTTTATCATTATCTTTATGGCGTTGCTTATAGGTCATATTTGGGTTGGACTGCGAGACGTGTTTATGGATTATGTATCCTCTTTGTCGTTACGTGCGTTGTTGTTATTTACGCTTGCTATTGGGTTGCTCGGTATCGGCATATGGTTTGCCAGGATTATTATTTTAGTGATGATTAAATGAAACTGACTTCTAGAAAATTTGATGCGCTGATTATTGGTGCCGGTGGGGGTGGGTTGCGTGCAGCGCTGCAATTGGCCCAAGGGGATGCCAGCGTCGCGGTAGTTTCCAAGGTTTTTCCGACGCGTTCGCATACCGTTGCCGCACAAGGCGGTGTGAATGCTGCGCTGGCGAATGTCACCGAGGATAATTGGCATTGGCATATGTTTGATACTATCAAAGGCAGCGATTATCTTGGTGATCAGGATGCCATTGAATATATGTGTCGGGCAGCTTCGCGTGTGGTATACGAACTGGAACACTCAGGCGTCCCTTTTTCCCGGTTGGAAAGTGGCAAGATTTATCAACGTGCGTTTGGCGGTCAAAGTCGGAACTTTGGTGGTGAACAGGCAACCCGTACCTGTGCGGCGGCTGATCGAACCGGCCATGCCATATTACATAGTTTATATCAGCAAAATATACGCGCAAAAACCCATTTTTTCGACGAATATTTTGCCATTGATCTCATTATCGACAAGCAGGGTTATGTGCTCGGCGCGGTGGTCATGGAAATTGAGAGCGGTGAGATTTTGGTGATTGAAGCCAAAGCAACGTTGATTGCCACCGGCGGTGCCGGGCAAATTTACCGGACAACGACCAATGCCTTGATCAATACCGGCGATGGTATGGCGATGGCGTTGCGAGCCAACATTCCATTGCAGGATATGGAGTTTTTTCAGTTTCATCCGACCGGGATTGCCGGTAAAGGTATGTTGATCACAGAAGGCGTTCGCGGTGAAGGCGGTTATTTGGTCAATGCGGATAATGAACGTTTTATGGAAAGGTATGCCCCAAAAGCGAAGGACCTGGCCAGTCGTGATGTGGTCAGTCGGGCAATTTCAATCGAAGTACGCGAGGGTCGAGGCTGTGGGCCGGAAAAAGATCATGTTATGCTTAAAATTGATCACCTGGGATCAGAGGTCATTAAAAAAAGATTGCCCGGTATACGCGATACTTCAATGACCTTTTTAAAGATTGATCCTATTCTTAACCCCATCCCGGTCTATCCAACCGCTCACTATACGATGGGCGGCATACCGACTAACCGTTATGGACAGGTGGTTATTCCGGTCAGAGATACGCCGGAAGAAGCCGTACCCGGATTATATGCTGCTGGCGAATGTGCTTGTGTTTCAGTACACGGTGCCAATCGACTCGGTGGTAATTCATTGCTGGATATTCTGGTCTTTGGACGCGCGGCTGCCAATCATATCATCCAATTTTTAGCGGAAACCCGCTATCACCGACCGCTCGAAGAAAGCTGTGTTGAACAGGCGTTGCAAAGAGTCGCCAGGTGGGATAAAAAAGGCAGTGGTGAGTCTGTCAATCAGATTAAAGACGAACTAAAAAGAGTAATGGAAGCGCATTGTGGTGTTTTTAGAGTGGACGATGTATTGCGCGAAGGTGTAAAAAAGGTCGAGGCGCTGGCGATTCGCTTACAGGATGCGGTGATAAAAGATCATAGTAAAATTTTTAATACCGCCCGTATCGAAGCCATGGAACTTGAAAACCTGATGGATATCGCCAAAGCAACCGTCGTTTCAGCCCAGGCAAGAACTGAAAGTCGCGGCGCACATTCTCGCATCGATTTTACCGAGCGTGATGATAAACATTGGCTAAAACATAGTTTATACTTTATTGATGGACACCTGGATTATAAACCGGTACGGACCAAGCCCATTACCGTCGAATCATTTCCACCCAAAGCCAGGATTTATTGAGCTGATTTACCGAGTGAAGGTCAAATCAGGCTAGCACTAAAATTGCATATAAAAAGTAGAACTTTTTTTAATAAAAGGCACAGGCAAAGAATCCATGAAGTTCAAAATTTATCGTTATAACCCAGAGCAAGGTGGTAAACCTGGGTTACAGGATTTTGAAATCGCAGCGGTGCAACCGGGCATGATGTTGCTCGAAGCGTTGCTTAAATGTAAAGACCAGGATGAAAGTCTAACGTTTCGCCGCTCCTGTGGTGAAGGGGTCTGTGGTTCCGATGCGGTTAATATTAATGGGGTAAATGGTCTGGCCTGTATCACGCCATTAGCAGATCTAAAGGAGCCAGTGGTTATCCGGCCGTTACCAGGAAGACCGATTATTCGCGATCTGGTGGTCGATTTAAGTGGATTCTACCAGCAATATCGAACCATTAAGCCCTATCTAACGCTGTATGAACCTGAGCCCGAAGTGGAGATATTGCAGTCACCGGAGGAGAGAGATCAGCTAGATGGGCTATATGAATGTATTCTTTGTGCCTGTTGCTCGACTGCGTGTCCTTCGTTTTGGTGGAATCCGGAGAAATTTCTAGGACCGGCAGCCTTGCTGCAAGCCTGGCGGTTTATTGCGGATAGTAGAGATCAGGCGACAGATGAGCGTCTGGCAGCACTTGAAGGTCCGTATCGGGTATTTCGCTGCCATACCATTATGAATTGTGTTGATGTTTGTCCGAAAGGGCTTAATCCTACCCAAGCCATCGGGCGGATCAAGATGCGTATGTTAAAACAATCACTCTAGGCCTTATCGGGCGTGTGTGGAGAAAATATTATGGGGTTAGCGACCAAATTTGAGCAACAAGTCTATTGGCGATGCCGGCGCGGGATGCTGGAACTGGATTTAATGCTACAAGGGTTCTTCGAAAAGGATTACAATATCTTGACAGATTCAGGAAAAAGGGCTTTTATAAGGTTATTGGAATTACCGGATGCCGTGTTGCTGGAATTACTTTTCGGCCAAACGATCAGTGCAGACCAGGATATAGATCATGTCATTAAACAAATCAGAGCAGTCACTACACATTGAGCCTAGAACCTCTAGGCAACTAGCTATTTTGCTGTTGTTAATGCATGGATTGGCTATGGTTGTCATTGCTAATTTAGCCGCACCTATATGGTTAACATTGGGGCTGGCGGGTAGTGTCGTTGTCTTGTTAATAAGCGCCTGGAATATTTATATAGTCGGGAACGCAAAAAGATCAGTTAAGGTCATGGTGTGGGACGCAGATGGAAACTGGACTTTGGTCATGGGCGACAAGCAGTCTCTCAAAGAGGTATCGCTGATGCCGTCAAGTTTTATTTTTCCAAAAATGTTGGTCCTGAAGTTTCTGAGTAAAAAAAATATCAAATATTCAACAGTGGTAATGCCCGATTCTCTTAATCCACGCCTATTCAGGAAGTTGGTTCTCCGGTTGCGTTTAGACACATCAAGCTAATATTATTGCTTGGATAGCGGCTTATTTGAAAGCTCCGTTGTGTCAATAGCCGACGGAGGAATTAGTATTGTCGGTAATGCTTTGCTTGATGAATCAAGTTGCGGGTAATCCAGCGTGTAATGTAAACCACGACTCTCACGACGCTGCATTGCTGATTGTATGATTAAATCTGCAACCAGCGCCAGATTACGCAGTTCAATAAGGTCATTGTTGACATGAAAGTTCCCATAGTACTCCTCGATTTCATGCTGTAACAGATCTACGCGGCGTTTGGCACGTTGTAGTCGCTTATTCGTTCTGACAATGCCAACATAATCCCACATAAAACGGCGTAGCTCATCCCAGTTATGCGAGACCACCACTTCTTCATCTGAATTGGTGACCTGACTTTCATCCCAAGCCGGTAATACCGGTGGTGGTTTTATGTTAGCGCTGTTGGCAATAATATGTTGGGTCGCCGACATTGCAAAGACAACGCATTCTAACAGCGAGTTACTGGCCATTCGATTGGCGCCGTGGAGTTGCGTGCAGGCAGTTTCGCCCACCGCATATAATCCGGGGATATCAGTTACCGCATTGCGATCGGTAAGAATACCGCCACAGGTATAGTGTGCGGCAGGCACAACCGGGATGGGTTGCTTGCAAAGGTCGTAGCCGAATTCCAGACACTTGGCGAGAACGTTGGGAAAATGTGTTTCGATAAAATGGCTTGGTTTATGACTAATATCAAGATAGACATAATCACTGCCGAGACGTTTCATTTCATGATCGATTGCCCGTGCGACGATATCCCGAGGTGCCAGTTCTGCACGTTTGTCAAATTTGTGCATAAACGAAGAGCCATCCGGGAGCAGTAGTTTACCGCCTTCGCCGCGGATTGCTTCTGTCATCAAGTACGATCCGGCGTCAGGATGGTATAAACAGGTTGGATGAAACTGATTGAATTCCATATTGGCAATACGGCAACCTGCTCGCCGAGCCATTGCTATTCCATCGCCAGTGGAGGTGTCGGGGTTGCTGGTATAGAGATAAACTTTACTCGCCCCGCCGGTTGCCAATATGACAAATTTGGCAGCGAATACATTAACGCTGCGATTTTTCTTATCAAAAATATAGGCACCAAAACAACGATTTTTACCGTATCCCAATTTGCTCGAGGTGATCAGGTCGATCGCCAGGTGGTTTTCGTATACGGATATATTATTGTTTTGACGAACCTGCGCAACTAACGAGGTCTCAACGGCTTTACCGGTTGCATCGGCTGCGTGCACGACCCGCCGATGACTATGACCACCTTCTTTAGTTAGATGGTATCCTTGTTCTGGATTGCTGTTATTTTGCGGGGTAAATTTTACGCCTTGATCGGTCAGCCAACGGATTGCATCCGGGGCTTTTTCGACACAATAGCGTACAATTTCTTCGTCGCATAAACCGGCGCCTGCTTTCACTGTATCATTGAGATGTGATTCAAATGAATCACCGCTATTAAAAACGGCGGCAATACCCCCCTGGGCATACAAGCTCGATCCCTCAAAAAGAATCCCTTTGGAAACCAGGTTAACCGATAATGTATCAGCCAGCTTAAGCGCCAACGTTAATCCTGCTGCGCCACTGCCAATTACCAAAACATCTGAATTTATTTGTGGTGTCATTTTTTTTGTCACAAGTCAGATTTTACCTTGGAAATACAAACCGTGTCTTGTCGAATTTAACTGATTATATACCCTTGATTTATAAAGATAAAATCTCTATAGTATCAGTGCCGGGTTGCTATCGCTGTTTGTGTTTGCATATCGGTAGGAATTTTAAGGTATAATAATTTCTTTTACTTGTCACAATTTATGATTATTGCTCAATGTGGCATTTTTTTATTTCATTCAAGTCGCTAATATACGAAAAAGATAGAACCTTCGTATTACTTGATTGTCTATAGAGTTAACACAGAAAGCTGTGTTGGAAGGGGTTGCCCGAATGGGTGCAGAGGCGACAGATCAGGATCTCGTTAAGCGGATACAAAAGGGCGACAAATCCGCGTTCGATTTGTTGGTAATAAAGTATCAGCATAGAATTATCAGCCTTGTGTCCCGTTATATTAAGGACCCTTCAGAAGCCCTGGATGTCTCACAGGAAGCATTTCTAAAAGCTTATAGAGCCATTCCCAGTTTTCGCGGAGACAGCGCTTTTTATACATGGTTGTATAGGATCGCAATTAATACAGCCAAGAATTACCTGGTCGCGAGAGACCGGCGTCCACCCAGCGGTGACATCGACGCAGTTGAAGCCGAGCAATACGAGGGTGTTAGTGCATTGAAGGAAATGGATACCCCTGAGCGACTAGTGTTGAGAGATGAAATTGAAACGCTAATCTACAAAGTGATTAGCGAATTGCCCGAAGATTTAAAAACGGCAATTACTTTGCGAGAATTTGAAGGAATGAGTTATGAGGAGATTGCGGTCACGATGGATTGTCCTGTTGGTACCATTCGTTCGAGAATTTTCAGGGCTCGCGACGCAATCGATTCAAAACTGGATTCATTGATTTAATCAGTTAACAGTCTTATGGGGTAGGCGATAGGTGGCATTATGTCAAACGATAAATTAACAGAGCAGCTTTCAGCGTATTTTGATGGTGAGTTAACCCGCCTTGAAAAATCGTTGTTACTAAAGCAAATAGAATCGGATAGTGAACTGAAGATTAAACTTGGTCGATATCAGCTTATTGAGGATATTATCAAAAATCAGGCGCCCGGATCTATTGATTTAAATTTTCATGACCGCGTGAGCAAGCAACTTATAAGCGAACCTGCTTATTCCAGCGGTGCTTCGTTAAAGGGGGTGCAGAAATGGATCAAACCCGTTGTCGGTGTAGCCATTGCTGCCTCAGTGGCTATTGTTGCTATTGTCAGTGTACAAAACTTGCAATATTCTGATACTAGTGACGATGGTAATAATCGAATCACACAGATTGAAAATGTTGATGAAGGAACACGTTGGGCGGTTAAAAGACAGGAAGTTGAATCCCGGTTAAACAGTTTGCTGTTCAACCACTATGAAACCACCTCTAATAATAGTATACGTGGCATGCTGCCTTTTGCACCGTTTGTTGTCTATGACAAAAGATTCAAGGATGACGAAAAATTAAAGCGTAATGTTAGTCATGAACAGTTTGATCAGCAGCAAATTAATCAGAATTTACAACAGGAACCAAGGTAGGTTTATTTAAAGTGGTTAAGTTTGTTTTTCCAATTAGTTTATGGATTATTTCTGTCACTGTTGCCGTCGCAGAAAATGATGCGACCCAATGGTTGCAGCGAATGGCCACGGCGATAAAAACGTTAAATTATAAAGGCACTTTTGTCTATATTCATGGTAGACAAGTCGAGGCCATGACCATTGTTCACAAGGTGGACGAGCTTGGCGAAAGAGAAAAGTTAATGTCTCTAAACGGTGCGGCAAGAGAAATTATCCGTGACCAGAATAAACTGATCTGTATTTTGTCTGATAATAAATCGGTCATTATTGAGAAAAGTCGTGCCCGAAAAATTATACCCGACGCACTATTAATGATTTCTGCCAAGCTTAGAAAACATTATCGGTTTGTGGTTATTGGTAATGGCAGAATGACGGGTAGAAAAGCAAAAATTATTGCAGTCGAACCTAGAGATAAATACCGATATGGGTATCGGCTTTGGCTCGATAAAAGGTCGGCCATGTTGTTAAAATCTGATGTCATTAATGACAAGGGCCAGGTAGTTGAGCAGTTAATGTTTACCAACCTGACCATTGTTAAAAATATTGATGATAGTGCGCTAAAGCCTGAAGTTGCCCATAAAGATTTTAAAGTATTTAAACAGCTTAAAAAAGCACGGGTACAGAATGCGCCAAAAGCGTGGCGTGTGAGCCGGCTTCCTGTAGGTTATAAAATGAAAATGTATACCACTCATGATATGCGTACCAGCAAAATGCCTGTTGATCATTTTGTCTATACAGACGGATTGTCCATCGTATCGGTTTATATTGAAAAACCCTCGCCCGACAAATCAAAGCAAAAGGGTGAAAATCGATTTCTAATTGGTGCCACCAGTATGGGCGCTATTAATGCTTACGGACGGGAAGTGGCTGGATATCAGATTACGGTCGTTGGTGAAGTACCAAAAGCGTCAGTCATGTTGATAGGTAGATCAGTAGAATATATTGGTTCCCGTAAATAAAATTTTAGCAAAAACCTGGAAATCCTATGATTGAAGAAACGGCAACCGTCGTAAAAACGGATGAATTTTATGTCTGGATTAAGGTGATGGATAAGTCGGCCTGCAATCAGTGTCAGGCGGGAAAGGGTTGTGGCCAGTCAATGTTAGGAAAATTGGTTAAAACCAGAGAAAATATACTAAAATTGCAGCAAAACGAATTTCCGGTTAAGGCTGGTGATAAGGTCATTGTTGGAATTGATGAGCGCGTCATTCTTAAAGGTTCTATGCTTATGTATCTGCTGCCAATTTTATTTATTTTTGTATTTGCCTTATTTGGAAGTTGGTTATCCGATTTGCTCAACAATCTCTGGTTTGCTAATAATGTTGTCGCCACGGTTTTTGGATTGGCAGGATTGCTGGTTTCGCTAAAAGTCGCCAAGGCAAAATTAAATAAAGTATGTGAGTCTCCAGAGGCCCTCCCGACGATTGTTAAGATGATTTAGAGTTTTGCCTTGGTTTGCTAGATTTAAGTTGATTAGCGTTAATACTCGTCATATAATCCCCTGATTTTTCAAGAAAAATAGCTTATAAGCCCCTTGCGTTG
>QILK01000132.1 GCA_003233345.1 Gammaproteobacteria bacterium
CGAAGTCCGGGCTACTTGATTGTTACTTTTTAATTTTTATGTTTATTTTGTTATTGATATAATCTAGCTCTAGGTCTTTTTTACGGGTGCCTTTGTTATTGATGATCCATGTTGATATCGCTGTTACAACATGTTGTTCAATGGCCCGTTGTAGTGGGCGTGCGCCATACTTGGGGTGAAAACCCTCTACGGCGATTTGCTTTACCAGGGCATCGGTAAAGGTTAGGCGTAAATGGTGTTTCTTAATGCCTTCGCGTTTGCCAAGATTTTTTAGTTCCAGCCTGGCAATATCTTCCACGGCGTCTTGATCCAATGCATTGAAACTAACAATTTTGTCGATTCGGTTTATAAATTCAGGCCGAAAATAGTTTTTGATTTCGGAAATATCGTGTTTGAGGCTGGCATCGACAAAGCCAATTGAATTACTGTTACGAGTACCAATATTGCTCGTCATAATAATAATGCAGTTGCGAAAATCGGTCAGACGCCCAAAGCGATCGAGTAAAATCCCTTCGTCAAATACACCAAGTAATACATCAAAAATAGCCGGATTGGCTTTTTCGATTTCGTCGAGTAATATCACGCTAAAGGGTCGCTCGCGCACATGTTCAACCAGCTTCCCTGGCTGACCACTGTCAGTACCAATTAATCGGCCAATTTGCATGGGATGTTGAAATTCGCTCATATCGAGACGAAACAAGGGGTCCTGTTTTTGACCGGCACCGAAAAAATAACTTGCCAGTGTTTTTGCGGCTGCTGTTTTGCCAACGCCCGTAGGGCCGGTGAATAATAAAGTGGAAATAGGTTTACCTGGATCGTTGAGGCCGGTTTTAAATACGATGACTGTTTCTGCCAGTGTTTGTATAGCCACTGTTTGATGGAGGATATGTTTGTTGAAATAGTCTACGACCATTTTGTTGTTTAACGTCATGTCGTCGCGGATCATGACTTCAGGTAATCCGGATTGGCGGGCAAACGATTTGTAAATGGCATCTTCATCAATACGATCTATTTTTTGTTGTTCCGAGTAACGGACGCAATCTGTCAAAAAACGTACTAGCTTACCTGGAAATTTCTCGTATTGCTGAAATCGTCCGAGTAATCTTTGGCTTAATATAGTTGCAGCTTTGTTAATAGTGAGTTTCATATTTTCGCTGGCATATTGACATAGCTTGTTGGCGATACGGCCGAGTGCTACCTCTGCCAGTTCCGGTATTTCCACGAGCTTAAACTGGGCGATAAATGCTGGATAAGCTTGTTGTAACGCCATAGTTTCATTTGGGTTCAACTCGCCGATTAAACGAATACGTCTTTTGACAATCGATGGGTAGATAAAAGCAGCCACCGAATCTTCTATTCCTTCGCCACCAACTCTAATTAATTCGACCAAGTCACTAATCCATAACACGCCGTTGACCGATTCAAGGGCATCGATCAGGTTTTCACATTGGGCCTGCCATTCGCCTAAATACTTTGCATTGGCGACCAAACGTTGCGATTGCGTGTGCCAGAAAGTCGGTGCATCCAGTTTTTTCCCACTTTTGCTAATTCGGCTTGATTTTCGAATAGCATCCATTAAGATGACTGTTTTACCAGTACCTGCATCACCGACGACAAGGATATGACCATCGCTGTTGACGAGCTTGTCGGATATGCTGTCTATCAAAGTGGAACGTTCCCAGGCAGTTTCTGGAAAAACATTGAGTTTTCTCCGAAGCGACCGCTGCTGGGGTAATTGCTCTGAATAGGTTTTGATATAATTTAGAACGTCTTCACTAAAAACAGACTGCTCCTGCTCCGGTTTATTATGAATACGTACCTTGACTGATTCAAGCCAGGGTTCTGTTTCCATAGTCAATTGGTGGATAGTCGCTGGCTTTTTTCCTTCAAGCTGTTCACGAACAAAGTGTTCTATTAGTGTCTTTAGTTGTTTTTCATCATAAAAATAGAAGGATCGTCCAAGAAACGGTAAATAGCACAACGCATAGCCTTGTTCTGGATTCTCTCCGTAAACAGCGGCCACTTTTACCTTGGTTGGTTCTAGAATAGGGAAGACGCCTTTCTCCGATTCGTAACTGGGATAGACTTTATAGGTACTGCAACGTAGTTTAGCATTTTCGATATCAGGCGAATATCCCCAGCCATCACCAAATTCGCGGGCCAACCAGTCTTTGACAGATTGCTTTAGCGCACGTATATTTTCAGCGACAAATTCTTGATCGAATCCAATAATTTTGCCAAATATCGCATCGTCGTTAAATCGCCAGCAGACGACCGGGTAGTTATATATCCGCATACGGGCTCAGTGAGTCGATGGTTTCATTGTAAAGCAACATAGGCCATTCTTCCGTTAGTATTTTTCGGTTGCAAAAAAGGCCAGTGCGTAAATCGATGATACCATTCTGTTGCTCACCGGTTTTATAGTAGCGGATAACATTCATAGTGTCATCCTTGCTTTTCCGGGTTGATGAGAGTTCAACAATAACCGGGACTGTTGCAAAATTATCTATTTCAAAGATATGCAATCCACACTCGTTATCGAGAAAATTAAATTGGCCAGGCGCTTCAAAGGACAGGACAATGTGCGTTTCCGATAGCTGCTCTTTATTAACGGAGAGCCCCAGGGTTGCAAGAAATTTTGAATAATAATATCCAAGTTGATCTGTTACCTCTTTTCCCATTTGGTCGACCAGGCTTTTAAGCGTTAACGTAATCTCGATATCATCACTATTAATAGTTGCATCAATCATGTGTGATTGTGCCCACCAGTCGAGAAAATGTTGAAGATATAAACCGTGTACGATATCTTTGATTGCAACACTGCCATCAAGCAGGTGGCTTATCTCGAAGCGATTTTGGATATGGCTAGACCAAATAGCATTATCAGGATCGATTACTCGCCAGTCTTCGGTTTGGTTAGGTGTCTTTAAGACAAATTTTTTATCGGCAACAGGCTTATTACGCCAGCTTTCGATGTCCCAGCAGATTTTATCAACCAGCTGTTGTAACTCATGCAAGCCCTCACCAACACCCCATAATCTAATTTGTTGCTCTGGTTTGCTATCGATCGCATCGCGTAGCTTGTCACGGGTGGAAAGTATTTTTTGTGATAAGTCTTCGTACAGTACTTCGATCGATGCGTTATTGTTGCTGGGCAGTTTCAGGGGTTGGGGTTGGGTATATTCGATTGTTTGTACGTTGGCCGCTAGTTTATTGCCGTCTAAGCCAATATCCAGCAGCAACATTTGATCCGGCGGAATGATTGAAAGTCGTTCGGCCGCGATAGTAATGATATTTTTTTCCAGGTTTCTTTTTAATGCGCGGGCACCCAATTGCGGATCGAATGCATCCGCAGCTACTTTTTCCAAGGCATTGTGATCGATTTTCAAAAAAGTAGTTCGTCGTTGCAGTCCTTCACGCAGCAACAGTTTTTGCAGCATAATCGTACTGATTTTTTGTATATCCGCTTGTCCCAGTTGCTTGAAAGCAACGATTTGGTCAATGCGATTAATAAACTCGGGACGAAAAAAACGTTGCACCGCTTCCATATACGTATGTTGTTGGTTGGATGCATCAGTGATAAAGCCCATCATTTTATTGGCGTCCTGGGCACCAAGATTTGATGTCATAATTATAACGCACTGGGAAAAATCGGTTGTTTGTCCCAAGGCATCGGTCAATCTGGCTTCGCCCAGGACTTGCAATAATAGATTGTGAACGGATGGGTGTGCTTTTTCTATTTCATCGAGCAGTAGCACGCAGGCATTTTTCATACGCACACGTGAAGTCAGTAAACCGTTAGGATTAAAGCTATCACCAACAAGCCGGGCGACCGCATAGTCGTCAATATATTCATTCATATCAAAACGGACCAGGTTGTCACTGGACTCAAACAAAAACTCATTAAGCACTTTGGCGGCCTCTGTTTTTCCGACGCCGGTCGGGCCGATAAACAGAGCTGATGCTAACGGGCGCTGGGGATTGCTTAGATTTGCCTTGATCGTATGAATGATTTCTGCCAGGCAGGTTTTCGCTGGCGTCTGGCCGATTAGGCGTTGGTCGAGAAAGCGACTAATATCCGCGTCACTTAACGGGTATTGTGGATCGAGAATACGTTGACAAAACTGATGAGTCTTTGCAAAGTGAGCGAGTACATGGTCAGCTTCAATGGTTGCTATTGCCGTATCCTGTGGACGGGTGTCAGTAGATTTAGAGTTTGTTATCGATAGACTATGTGCTGCCAGTTGTTGCAAGGTATCGGATATCGCGCCCGGTTTTTTAATTCGGGTACTAACCCGATTGGATAACTTCCAAAGTAATCGCAAACTATCGGTGGTAAATATACAACCGGTGTTACGCTCCACCTCTGCCCGGCGGTTCGCCATCATGGCGATGGCATCAGAATCATTTGGCACCTCTATTCTAATGACCTGAAATAAATCAGCAAAACGTCGATCGGATTCCTGAATTTTCTCCCATTGCTCAAGCGTGGTTTCGATTAGCAAGGAAAAAGCCCGGCGTTCCAGGTGAGGTTTTAAAACGTTGGCTAGGGTCAGACTGTTTTGCGCGCTCTTGCCGATGCGAAACAAAGCGACGGGGTTATCGATAAACACAATATCGTTGTTCTGTTTCTTTTTCTTTCGGGAAACAAAGGAAATAATAGCCTGAAAGCGTCGTTGCCACATGCCAACAATACTCATCCCGGATATAATTCTTAAGGGGTCGAGGTACCATATTTTTCGTAGTCTTTGCCTTTCTTCCAGGCTCTTTTCACTGACATGCTTTTGCAATGCGTTATGTATAATAGCGGTTTTTCCGCAGCCATGCGGTCCGATTAGACAGAGGCAGGTCGGGTCCTGCTGGAACAGTAACTGGTATAAACGGTCGACCTGTTCATCACGTTTGTAAGCATTCATTAGGTGTTCTGGATATAAATCCAATAGGTCATATCCAGCATTTCGTAATTCTTCTTCACCATCAAATGATGTGTTTTTCGGTAAGTGGGAGAAAAAATATTCACTGCTATCCTCAAACCCAATCTTTTCATTATTGATTCGGATCGATATTTCGAATTCAGAGCAGTAATCTTTTTCATCACAAAAGAAAGACTCCAAATCTTTATCACTATAATCGTCAATTGAAAATTGTCGAAAGTAATTGGCTAAAAAATTTTGAATTTCTTCACTAACAGCGGCTTCTGCTTTAGGTTTGCTTTTGAGTATTGTCATGGTGTGGTTAAGCAATGGGAACACCGCATAATGTACCGAGTTAACAGAAAAATGAATAAGTCCGATTGGCCCACGGAGAAATTTCTTACCAATTTTTACTTCGAGATTATAAATTTTCAGATAATGCTGGGGATTAAAACCGAGCCAGAGTGATTGTGAAAAAGTTTCGTGATTATTGGTAATCGAGCTAAACTCACGTTGAATATTGCGCGAAAATATTTCCTGGGCGCGGGCAAAACGTTTATGCCAGACCACGGCAAAGGGGGTGAACAAGGGTCGAATGCCATAACCGGACTCCCGACGATAGGTGACAAGAACCGGTAGGCGAAATACTGTATTATTCATTCGTCATCTCCAGTTAAGGCATTTTCTATACATTGGTCGAAGTGCTTATCCAAAAATTGTGAAAAACTGTGTTCATTAAAATCGATACTGGTTTTATATAGTTGGTCGTGAATTTTTTCATGGGTGACAGTACGTCGTGATTTAAGTGACTCGTAAAATTGGCTGCGGTGAACATTTTCCGGGACTACATATTTTTCGATATCGCCTGCGCGAACATCGACAAATATCTGCTTTGAATGTTTACGACTTTGCCAGGTTTGCACGCCTGCCTCGGCCTGAAAATAAAAACCGCAACTATCGCCCTCAATTTCCAGCAATAAACCGAGGATCTTATAGTCCCTGTATTTTCCATCGACTGGAAAGTCGATAAGTGTATAGGCTTCGTCTTCGAGTATGACCGCATGCGAAATCTGCGCAAAGCCGGTAATTTCTATCAGCTTGGTATAAAATTCGCTGATACGCTTGATTTGAGCGCTGTTGCCGTATATTCCCATAATACAAAAGTCGGCTTCCGGTTTGGTGTGTTTATAAATAAGACGTAAATTACGCCGGTAACGTAATAACCAGCTATCGAATAGATGTGTCTGGTCTTTTTCTGCCACTCCGAGAACGTGGGCAATCGCATTACCTTCCATGCTGGTAATGTCACTGGCAATTTTTTCAGATTCACTGATAATTTTTTCAAAGCGATTAAGTTGGCGTATAAGCTTATCACTGCGGATAAAGCTTTTGCGTTTGGACTTGTTTTTTAATATGTCATATTCACTGCTAAATGCGTTATACATGACCCCTTCATGAATGGTGGATATGATCCGCCGATAGTTGGAAAAATTCTGTGCGATCGCTAACAAGGACTGCTCGTTTGTTCCCGGCTTGTTATCTATCTGTGTGCGTATTTTGATAGTGCCATTTTCGGTCTTTGCCATGACATCACAGGGTGATTCTACCGGCGTGGAGTTTAAAGTCTTGGCCAACGGTGTAATGATCTGTTGGCGGATAATGCGTTGAATTTGCCTTGCGCCGTACTTCTGATGCTGATTAAGTTCGGCGAGGCATTCAACCGCCTTTTGATTAAAATCGAACTTAACCTTGCGATTAGCGATTCCCTGTAACGAGGATATGCATCTGAGTTCTCTAGTGATAATCAGATTTTGCTGATGTTTGGCAATGGGCATAAAGGGTATTATTCGATCGAGTCGATTAATAAGCTCCGGTCGAAAGTAAGATTGAACCGATTGGACAAAATCGTCATTAACCGAATCCATTTTGTTTTTATCCGATTGAAAGCCAATGACATTGCGCTGGAATTCATCGGCGCCGATATTGGATGTCATGATAACGACTGCACTGCAGAAGTTTGCCACACGACCGCGGGCATCGGTTAATCGACCTTCACCCAAAATCTGTAACAGTAAATCAAAAAAGCTAAAATGGGCTTTCTCGATTTCGTCGAGGAGTACGACAGAAAAAGGCTGTTGTCTGATTCGGCTTACCAGCGAACCATCGGAGCCACCCCATTCACCGGTTAGCCGCAGGACTGACGCGGCGTCGCTATATTCACTCATGTCAAAACGGCAGATTCGCTGGCGGTCGCCAAACAGGTACTCGGCAAGTGTTTTTGCCATTTCCGTTTTACCAACACCGGTTGGTCCGACAAACATTAGCGATGCAATCGGCTTCCCAGTGCGCAACATAGCGGTTTTAACCGATAACAATAATTGATCAATGATCAGCAAGGCGGGGTCTTGTCCGAAAATTCTTGATTGAAAAAATTCCAGGCAACGTTCGCTGCTAAATTCAATATCGGGGTCGATAATAAACGCCGGCATACCCGTCTCTTCACAAAATGCCCGCAAAGCTTCCTGGCGATCTATTATTTTATTATCTTGCTTATTCTGCAAAATAATGGATTCAAAAAAACGGATGGTTTTTCCCGGAAGGCCGGAGTAGGGTGTATATCGGTGTTGCAAACGCAAAATTTCCAGTACTGCTTCGTTTTCCAGTGTCGATTTATATCGGCGGGCAAGGTTGTGAATGGATTCAACGACGATTTTTTCCAACGCTTCGTCAGATTTTTTTTGCAAATGTAACTGCATAAACAGGTCGCTGATGCCCGGTGCCCTTAGATTCAGGGTCGCTAACTCATCGACAGTAATTTCGCCGACCAGAATTAACTCTCCCCGCTGTAACGGTTCTTTGAGTGCATCGCCGATACTGATGCTATTGCCTTCATACTGTCCGACTTCAAATAATTCCAATAAATGACCGACATGCAGGACCTGTCTGGTTTCGCGCAGTTCGTGAAGCAATAAGATTAATGATTGTTGCCAGCCGGTATCACCGGTCAAACCCTGTAACAATTGTGATGCCGTTGTTTCCCAAAACCGGTCTTTAGCGTATTTACGTTGGCGCACATATTCGTTAAACAGCGCGGTTTTGCCACTGCCTTCAGCGCCAATAATCAGCGTGCTTCTTGCATACCGGCTATCCAGCGCCATCTCCAGTTCTTGAAGTTCTTTTTCAAGGCCAATAATCGGGAGTTGCGTTGCCTTGAGTTTATTAGCGACGGTTTTCATCATTGAGCCAGGTGTATTGCGGCCAAGCTCAAGCATTTCTTTAGGCGTGTGAAACTTGAGATCAATATCACAGGTAATGACTTCACACTGCTGGTACCACTGACATTCAATTATTTTCCTAGCATCGGAAAATCTTTCCTGGCGCGTATATTCCGACTGGATATGCGTGGTCAAGTTGTCATGCAACGCCTCGCTTTTAATCGTAAAGACTTCAATGTTCAATACCGGAATATAAGTAATTATGCTTCCATCGAGCATTTCCCGGTGAAATACATCGAGTTTTTGTGGCAAGCTACTTGTGTGTGTTTTCGATTTTGACAAGCTGGACTTAGTAATATTGATATCTACAATTTCATGTCTCACCGGCCAGGGATTTTGTAGACGATAGACATCCAATAGCTGACCTTTTTCAACCAGATCTGTTTGCAGCGCGTTCGACAAGGCCTCGGCCATGTTTTTGACATCCCCCCCTTGCCAGACAAATTGTGGAAGGGTCAGCGGCGTTATGACTTGATCATCGTTTATAGTAGTAAATCGAACAAAATGGATCGCGACAGAGGTGGTGTAAGCCATAGTATGTATATAAGTAAATAGGTAATTTCAAATCAGTATACTACAGATAAAAACGAATCCACACCGAGCAATTAAATAATAATTTCATCAAAATAAGTGATTTGTAAGATAATGCAGCGATAAGAGTCGAATTTATGATTTATATTTTCGGCGGGATCGGCCAATATAATAAGATCTTAGTTAACAAACAGTTATAACCTGTATTAAAAAATGGTGTGCATTAAGTGCACAAAATACCATTGGCATGGCGTCCCGGACCTAACGTCTTCCAAATAATAGCATTCGCTTAGCGTCCAAAATTGTTGGATAATTATATGCGTGATTTCCAATTCTTAGGATGCCGACTGGCATGAATAACGGCAATAACCTTGCATCTGATCCTCATACCATTTTGAAGCTTTTACAAGATCTTCCTGAGCCTCTGGTCATAGATAGACCAAATCGATCACAATAGTTTTCTGATTTTTTCGATAGCCTCAAGTGCAGGTATACCAGGATCGCTCGATTTTGCATAAGCATCCAATCGAAAATCCAACTCTTGCCGCTGTGCGGAAGTTAAAGGTAGTGAAGCTTGATCAGCTGCGATGCTATCCCAGATATCTTCTACCAACCTCATTCTCTCATCAATACTAAGCTCATGTATTTTCAAGGACGTAGGGGTCAAGTCACTTGTTTTATAATTAAGCTGTGATACTATAAACTATGCCTCGACCAATCCGAATTGAATACCAAGATGCTTTTTACCATGTCATGAATCGAGGAAGAGGTCAGCAGACCTTATTTCATTCAAAAAATTACTATCATGCATTTATTGAAACACTATCAGAAGCCAGTGAACGGTTTGGTTTAGTGGTTCATGGCTATTGCTTAATGGGTAACCACTATCATTTATTACTCCAAACGCCTCACGCTAATCTTGGACGTATTATGCGCCACATAAACGGTGTATTTACACAACGTTATAATCGACTCAAACAAACCGATGGTCCATTATTTCGAGGACGTTATAAGGCTATAGTAGTTGAAAAAGATGCTTATCTATTACAACTGTCACGTTATATTCATCGTAATCCCATAGAAACAAAGCAACCGTTAGTCAAAAACCTCGAACAGTATCCTTGGTCAAGTTACCCTGACTATATCAATAAAACCAGAGCACCACAGTGGTTACATCGTGAAACGCTTTATGGAATGTTAGGACAACGCCAAAAGTATTTAGGGTATCAATCTTTTGTAGCACAGGGTAATGGTGAAGATATTAACGATTTTTATAATCGTACTAATATTGCATCGGTGATGGGTAGAAGAGAATTTATTACGTGGTTAAAAGATGAAATTATTCCGGAATTGGATGATAGCGTGGTGGCGAATAGAGTGTTATCACTGTCACTTACCATGAAACAAATTACGCAACTCGTTGCAGTTTATTATAAACTCGATGTTAACAAACTGACGGGGGTTGTCAAAGGACCTAACAAAGGATTACTTGCCCGAAAAATTGCAATGTATTTATGCCAACAGTTAGGCGATCACCTGTTACAGGATATCATGATACATTTTGGTTTATCGAATACTGGATCGGTTAGTTTTATTACCACTCAAATTCGTCAGTTGTGTAAAAATGATTCTTCGTTTGATAAGCAGATTCATAAAGTTAAAAATTATATTATAAAGCAAGCGACTTGACCCCTTGACTGCGGTTCCATGGAGCGGCAGGGCATCTATCGCTCCAAAGGTGGACATGGGTTGAAAAATGAGCTGACGCACGGAAATAGTGAAGCAAAAGAGGTGAAATTCATTAAGAACGCATCATGGTCGTGGGAAAAAGAGGGGATTGCGCATTCAATAACTCTGGGTTTTTGCAAATAGGGCTTTTATTCTCCTTATTAAGCATGTCACGGTATAATGTTTTATGGTAGTTTCGACCAAAGAACATATTTATTAAAAGTTATAAACATTACATTGAGATCGCACAAAGCCATTAGATTTTTGTAATGTGTATCACAAACAGGTGCACCAACGTAGTTCCTCATTGCTTTAAGGATATCAAGCTCGACTTTAGCCCAACTAAAATTACTTAGTAACATAGATTCGAATGCGCTTATTTGACAGGTAGGATCTTCCTTATGCTGAATATCATCGAAATCAGAAAATATATCTTCATACTGTTCTAATATTTTATTCACTGTCTTGTCTGCTTCCGTCGGTAGCTTGTTCTTGCTAGCCTCTATGGTTGCCGTCAAATATCGATGATAGAGAATTGAAGGTTTAAGATCGATTGTTGAAACATAGTTGGGACATACATAACAACCTTGTTTGTTTGCGCTTCTCGTTAAATCAAATTGAAAGCCTTCTTCATAAAGATGATATATAGCCCAGTAGGAATATGGGTGCAATATAGGATATTGATATTCCCAATAAATCGCGGAAAATGGTCGTTTCTGTGATTTTGATTTCCAATCTTGATAATTTTTAAAAATACTATCAATTGAGCTATATTGTTGAACACTTGGTTCCGCCAAACCAATTTCTTTATATAGCTCTTTCATCAAATTTTCAGGATTCATTGATCGTCCAAACAGTACCTAACATATTGTATACACTTTTACTTTTTGCAACGATACACAATTCCGTATACTGAATGAGTATTACCACCGACAAACGTATTTACCCCAACAAGCTTTTCGCCACGTTGAATATACAGCGAATTACCTCCTAGATCGGCTGCGTAATTACGAATGTTATTCATAGCATATTTAATATTGGGACCACGTCCGATTATGCGTTTAATCTCCTTGCAGTGTTTAGGAATTTTATCTACCACATTAATAATGCTACCTTGTTGTGACAATTTTGGCATGGAGCAACTGGTGGCCAACAGTAAAAAAGTAACTATTGCGATCCATTTCATATAAAAGCCTTTTATATTTGTTAAACAGTATTTCTCACTATTATGTCTGCAATTTTAGCCTAATGCTAGTCGGTTTTAAAAAATGTTATGGACACAAGATTAATTTGAGCACTGAACAAAATGGATTGATTACTTACTTGTGTATTGAAATGCTAATCCAGCCGATAGCGACCGGTTTATGCCGATCCTAAATGCGCATCAAGAACATTTAGGCTGCTTGCCAAGATCGGTCGTGAGCGACGGATGTTATGCGAGTCAGAATAACGTTTTAGAAGGCAGAATTGTTTTCACTAAACGGGTTGGGCTTTCCTATCACTCCATGGGTGTGAAAAGAAAAACATTTGATCGCTTGCGTCACTTCCGAGCAACCATTTATCATTAGTCGAAAAGGAAACAAGCTTTTTCCGAATAGAAAACGACAACGCGTTCGACAAGGCCTCGGCCATGTTTTTGACACTCCCCCCCCTTGCCAGACAAATTGTGGAAGGGTCAGCGGCGTTATGACTTGATCAACGTTTATAGTAGTAAATCGAACAAAATGGATCGGAAAAAAGTATCGAAGTATCGGGTCGGACCTACATAACACTTTGTATTCTTAGCATTACCAGAAAAAATCAGCCCTAAATTCATGCTTAAAGCTGCCATTTTAAGATAAAAATCGTACGTTTAAGGACACCGGTACTCAGAGCTTGTTTCCTTAAGCTTAAAATAATTGTCGCAATCTTCTCGCTTCTTGTATCGCATACCAATACCCAGATACCGCTTAATATCATTGATAAACTGCCTCGCCTTGGCAACTACCATCAGATGAATATGATTCGACGTCGCAATA
>QILK01000057.1 GCA_003233345.1 Gammaproteobacteria bacterium
GAACATGGTGATACTATCGTCTTCCTGCATCAGGTCATTCCCGGTGCTGCTGATCGAAGTTATGGTTTGCAAGTCGCCAGTCTTGCCGGTGTTCCCGATGAAGTCATCGTTATCGCCAAAGCAAAACTGGCACAACTGGAAAACAAAGCCGATCGAATGATCGCCCAAAATAACGAGCAAACACAATTATCACTGGAATTACCTACAGATCATCCCATCATTGGCGAGCTTAAGGAAATGAACCTTAACCAAACCACGCCTCTCGATGCACTAACCTTACTCGATAAACTTAAAAACAAATACACCTAAGTATAAATACCTACTCTTGTGATGCAAAAAATCAAAAAGAATCGCAATCCAGCGACCGCCTGGGTCTGCCACTCTTTTTTCGCGACTGAGCCACGGTTTGGAGTGAAAAAAGAGTGGCAGACCCAGGCGGTCGCGGATCGTTCGACTTAAACAAAAAAATAGCATTAATTTTAAAGCCGTAATAAATGCCACAAAATTCACCCGCTTTTGTATAGAGCTTTCGTCGTCAGACGGCACTTACCCTGAACTCAAAGATTACCCGAACTCGCTCAAGATACCCGCTTTTGCGGCCGACATTAGAGATGTAATTGTAAAAACTGAATTTTATATACCCGTCTTTTTAATGGGAAGTAAGGAAGCAGCATTGTTATGCAACTGGTTACGTTTAACATTGGCAATACCCGCTATGCAATCGATACGCAGTGGATAATGGAGGTTATTCCCTTTATAGCCACCGCTAAACTAGCGTGCCCACAAAAATTTATTGTTGGTACAGCTAACTACCGTGGCACCCCCATCCCTGTTATCGATCTCGGCATTATTCTCGAAGACAAACCTAGCCGGTTAAGAATGAGTACGCGAATGCTGGTGATTAAGTATCCCGGTAACAACGGCGAAATACTGCCGCTTGCGCTTATCGTTGAACGTGCGACCAATATTATTTCTGTCGATGCAGAATTTGCTACCGACCTTGCGGATACGTTGGATAACGTGGAATTTTTAGGTAAAACCATCCATGACGACGATGGTATGTTACAAATCATTGATCCAACGCGTGCGCTTAAAAAGTCCCTGAGCCTGGCAATGGAAGTATCCTAGTATGAACATGAACACCAACACCAGAATCAAGAATTTGATAAAACTAAAATCGGGTATGGACACCAGCACACCTGGTGAGAATTATTTTTTGAGTGTCTTAAACCAGCGAATAAAAGAAACAAATTGCGCAAATGCTGAAAACTATCTGGAAAAACTGCTTTCCGATAAAGTGGAAATTGAAAATCTAATCGACGCCACCGCCGTACCCGAAACCTGGTTCTTTCGTGATCACACACAATTGAAAGGCTTTGTCGATTATTTTAAGCAAAAAAAACTTCACTCACCGGATAAAAAAATTAATATCCTAAGCCTGCCCTGTTCATCAGGCGAAGAACCCTATTCAATCGCGATCTGCCTGCTTGAAAGCGGTGCAACAGCAAAAGATTTTTCAATCGACGCAGTTGATATACGTCCTGACGCGATTGCCAAGGCCGAATCGGCCACCTATAGAAAAAATTCCTTTCGCGCCAAAGACTGTGAAGATTTGTTTAAAAAATATTTTAAGCAACAAGGGACTTCTTATGTCGTAAATCATTCGGTAACCGAACACGTGCATTTTAAACACGTGAATATGTTTGACCTGAAGTTCTCGGCACACGAGCAAGAATATGACTTTATATTTTTTCGAAATCTTTTAATTTATTTTGATACGGATACTCAAGCCCGCTCACTACGACTATTACATCGCAAGCTCACCGATACCGGCATTCTATTCACCGGCCCGGCTGAATCACTGGTTGTAACCGCCAATTTATTTAACGCTGACTCGAGCTATCTATACGCCTTTGGCAAAACCAGCCCAGAGCAACAGAAAGCGCTGTTAAAAACTCATAGCAAGAATGTTAAAAAAATACTTCATTTTAATCGACCCGCAGATAAAGCCGAAAAACTGGCTAGGCCGTCTAAACGTATCAAGCCGCTTAACATATCAAAACATCAAAAACATAATCGGCCTGACAAAGACAAAAAATCTAGTCAAATAAATCGAATAGAAGAAGCCCGGAAGTATGCTAACCAAGGTGACCTTGAGGCTGCCATCGCGATGTGCCATGAAAGCCTGAATCACGACAAGATGATCGACGAGGCCTATTATATTTTAGGTGTCGTCAATAGTAGTCGCAATAACCTGGAAGAAAGCGAACGCTATCTGAGAAAAGCGATATACCTTAACCCCGAATATTACGAAGCACTTATTCAACTGGCTTATATTGTCGAAACCAAAGGAAAAATCGAAGAAGCAACACGGCTTAAAAAGCGTGCTAAACGAATATATGAAACATGAAAGGACTATCACAAAAACCATTAATCGATGATTGCTGGAATCAAATCGGTGTCTGGAGCAAATCTGAAAGGACGTGCCCTATGTTACGCGATGTGATTCATTGCCATAATTGCTCGAAATACGCCATCGCCGGGCGAACGCTATTGGATCGGGAGATACCCGATGAATCGATAGCCGAGTGGCAGGCTTCTTATCAACTAGAAAAAACGGCTGCCGTGCAATCTTCTGAATCGATTATCACCTTTAAACTGGGAAAAGAATGGTTAGCAATACCGGTAAAAGTTCTGGATGAAATCACACACATAAAACCGATCCACACCATTCCTCACCAAAAATCCAGGGCGGTTAAAGGACTGGTTAATATTCGTGGCATTCTCACTATCTGTTTTGACCTGGGGATACTATTAAACATCACCAACGCAAAAAATTGTGAAAACCAACCCAATACTAACAGACGCCTGCTTATCATCAATGTCCATTCGAAGAAATATGCGATATTGGTAAATGAGGCTACCCATACCAGTCGCTATACGCCTGAGAATCTAAGTCAAACCCCGGCGACGCTTAAAAAAGACAGCAGTAATATTATTACTGGTGTTCTTCATCAGGGTAATAAAAAAGTTGCGATCATCGACCCGGAATTGATGTTTGCAAAAATGGAGCATCACCTTAAATGAGCGAGCACATGAACACTTATATTGATGAGTCGATGCTACGCTTGTTCAAAGACGAGGCGCTTGGATTTGCAACCACCATAAAAAATTGCAGTGAGTCGCTTTGCGAACCAGAGCAAAACCTGAAAAATATTCAAAAAATTCAGAAAAACATTCTCGCGATCAAATCCAGCGCCGCCATTACCGGATTAATCTGGGCAACAGAACTGACTAAATTAATGGATGACGTCGTTGCGCTAATCACTCAAAATAATATCCAGTTACAACGCGCGGAACAATCTCATTTTAATTTTGGTATCGATTATATTATTCAATTTTGCCAAAACCCAGGGGCTAATCCAGATACAAAGACTTCTAAATTAGAAAATTGCACCCTGGAATTGGCAAACCTGGTCAACCGTTATAGAACGGAAGATAAGGTAGAAACCGCTAGCATCGCTCAACACCCGTGTATGACTGAAGCCGAACCTCAAGGCAATACTTCATTAGTTGATTCGAGTATGCTCGAGCTTTTTCGCCAAGAGGCTGAAACCAATACAGCGACCTTGACAGAATATTTGCTCGCCCTCGAATTAAACCCGAAAGATTTGTCCAATCTCGAACATCTGATGCGTGCCGCGCATTCAATCAAGGGTGCGGCACGAATGATAAAACTGGAACCCGCCGTCACGCTAGCGCACCTGCTTGAGGACTGCTTTGACGGTATTAATAAAGGCAAAATCACCACGATATCCGCCGCGTTGATCGACGTTCTACTGACCAGTGTCGACATTATGAAATCACTATCATTGTCTGAAAGTGCCGCTGAAAGCCCTGATTTCAGTGCGGTCTGTACTATCCTCGAAAAACTATTAAAAAACCCTACTGAGCAATGCGACACTTTAATCAAATCAGATTGTGAGGATTTGCCTCAGACAATCTCGCCCACAGCCAATAACAATAACGGCGCCCTTAAAATCAGTGCAAACCGTATGAATACGCTAATGGGCCTGTCCAGCGATATGCTAATCGCCACAAAATGGGTGCGCGGACACACGGATTCACTATTCTCATTAAAACGCAAGCAAACCGATTTAACCTGCGAACTTGAAAAGTTGCTCGAGTCTATTCAGAGCGGCATATTTGATAGCGAAACCATCAGCCGTCTCGTCGAGATCAAAGGCAAAGCCAGCGCCTGCCAGCAAGACATTAACGAGCGTCTGGTTGATGTGGAAGAGTTCGATCGTCGCGCCTATACGGTTGCCACGATGATTAACCAGGAAGTAATGAATAGTCGAATGCGGCCCTTCTCCGACGCCGTCACCGGCTTACAACGCATGGCCCGCGATCTCGCACGTGGCCTGGAAAAGGAAGTCAACCTAACGATCAATGGTCTTGATACACAAGTCGACAGGGAAATAATTGAAAAAATAAAATCACCATTGACGCAGTTACTTCGCAATGCGATTGACCATGGTATCGAGGCACCGGACGAGCGTGAGCGCATGGGGAAACCGCGGGCTGGTAATATTGCGATAGAAGCATTTCATAAATCAGGTATGTTATCTATTTCTATTACCGATGACGGTAAAGGCGTCGAGCTTGAAGCGCTCAAACAACAAATAGTTTCCAAAGGCTATATACAGGATGTCGTCGCCGATCATTTATCTAAAACAGAGCTACTTGAGTTTCTTTTTTTACCGGGCTTTACCACTAAAAGTCAAGTCACAGAATTGTCCGGCCGCGGCTTTGGGCTTGATATCGCCCAATCCATTTCTCAGGACATGCGCGGTAAAATTATTCCGCGCTCGGACTCCGGCAAATACTTTTTTGTTGAACTGATATTGCCCTTAACCTTGTCAATCGTTCGTTGCCTGACGGTTAATATCAATAAGGAACCATACGCTTTTCCATTGGCTCTGATTAACACCGTCATTAAAATCCAGTTTGACGACATCAAGACCATCAATAACCGCCAGTATATCAATCACGCAGACAAACTGATTGGTCTGGTTGATGCCGCGCAAATATTATGTAATCAAGTCTCGTCCATTGACCACAGTGAGGTGGTGGTAGTGATATTAAACGACCGGGAAAATACCTACGGACTTATTATCGACGAGTACCTGGGCGAACATGAGTTATCGATAAAACCGATCGACTCAAAAATTGGCAAGATACGCGACATCAGTTCTGCCGCAATTCTTGATAACGGTGACCCGGTATTGGTCATTGATGTTGATGATATTATTCGCTCTATCGAAAACCTTATTTCCGACAAAAGGCTACACCAGATACAGGATACAAGCACTGACAATATTACTTCCATTGCCAAGCGAATCTTGATCGTCGACGATTCATTGACGGTGCGCGAATTACAGCGGAAACTACTCATCGGTCAAGGTTATAGCGTGGATGTTGCGGTCGACGGTGTTGACGGATGGAATTTTATCCGCTTGAATCATTACGATATGATTATCACCGATATCGATATGCCACGCATGAATGGCATAGAACTGGTTAGAAAAATCAAAGCAGATAGCACGCTGGCATCAACACCCGTCATGATTATGTCCTACAAAGATAGACAGCAAGACAAAGACCTCGGTCTGGAAGCAGGTGCAGACTATTATATGGCTAAGGGAAATTTCCACGATGAGTTACTACTTAATATTGTGGCAGATTTAATTGGAGAAGTGGCGCAATGAACGCAGCAAGTGAAAAAGAATCGACGACAGAACTGTTGCTTCAGCAGTCTGAAGAACGCAACAACCTTCTGCGAGTTTTACTGGTCGATGATCAACTTATTATTGCCGAAGGCATCAAGCGAATGTTAAGCCAGGAGAAGGATATCGAATTTTTCTATTGTCCCGATCCAAGCCAGGCAATTACAATGACCATCGAAAATAAAATTACGGTTGTACTGCTTGATCTGGTGATGCCGGATATCAGCGGCATTACCTTGGCAAAATACTTTCGCGCCAATAAGCAAACCCGTGACATCCCGATCATCGTTATGTCTTCGAATGAAGATCCGGTTACCAAACGTGATGCTTTTTCCAGTGGTGCCAGTGATTACCTGGTCAAACTACCGGATCAAATTGAACTGATCGCACGCATACGCGCGCACTCCAAGCGTTATATGCTGCAAATCGAACGCGACCAGGCTTTTATCGAACTGTACAAAATCAAACGCAAACTGGAAGAATCTAACGAAGCGCTACACAAACTTTCGTCTCTGGATGGGTTAACACAAATTGCCAACCGACGCACATTTGATAAAACATTAAGCAATGAATGGAATCGTGCCATGCGCGAAAAACGTGAACTGTCTATGCTATTAATTGATATTGACTATTTTAAACGTTATAACGATTCTTATGGTCACTTGGCAGGTGACGAAGCACTCATTAAGATAGCACAAACGTTAAATAACGTCACCAATCGACCCGGTGATATTTTTTGCCGATATGGCGGTGAAGAATTTGCGGCTATTTTACCCTCCACTGATCTTAAAGGCGCTGAATTGGTAGCCCAAAAATTTCACGATGCAATTCGGACCCTTAACATTCCCCATCCCAAATCAGATGTTAGCGATATTATTACTATTAGTATTGGCTGTGCGACTATTACCCCAAACATTAAACTCGAAAAAACATTGTTGATTAGCATTGCTGACCGCGCACTGTATGCGGCTAAGAATAGTGGTCGCAACCGCTCTTCCAGTTCCGATCAACTATAACTCACGACGACAGATCAATTTTCATATCCCGGTAAACGTGGTAAACTTCCATGACCTTTCGTTAATAGATCTTGGTGGATCTTGGGAAACAATTATGACTTATGTAGTAGTGGAAAATTGTATTAAGTGTAAATATACTGATTGTGTCGAAGTCTGCCCGGTAGACTGTTTTCATGAAGGACCCAATTTTCTGGTGATCGACCCTGAGGAATGCATAGATTGCAGTTTATGCGAACCTGAATGTCCCGTTAATGCTATTTATGCCGAGGATGAAGTGCCAGCTGACGAGGCGCATTTTCTAGCTTTAAATAAAGAACTCTGTGAAAACTGGCCGGTGATCACCGAAATGAAACCCGCGCCGGAAGATGCCAGCAAATGGGAAGGTGTCGCCGATAAACTTAAACTCCTGGAAAAATAGATGCGTCGCTAGTAGTCTATCTATGTGAACAAGCAAACAGACAAGAAAATCATTGTACTACCGTTTTCGAGCAATCTCCTTGAGTGGAGCGCCGAATACATCATTAATAAATATCGATCAAGCTTGCCCGATTTAAGCAACTTAAACATATTCATCGAAGAACCATCCGTTGCTGGACCATTGAAAAAATTACTTATGCAACGGGCTACACAATCCGGATACCTGGCCATGCTCGGCCCCTCTATAAGCAAGCTACACCCCTGGGTTACCCATCGATTCTCAGACCAGAGCACAAAGAACATCCATGCCTATCGCGAGTTGGTGTTACTGGAATCAATCTCACAATTTTCACATTTATTTGGCAATGTCGATAACTGGCGATTATGCACCAGTTTATTTAAATTAATTGACGAACTGGAATACCAGAACGTTAACATCACTGAAAGTCTGCAAGACTTTCAGGAACAGGTTAAAAGCGCCTATCAGATTAGTGACCCGGATCCAGAGCACTATGGTTTTGAAACAAAACTGGTGCATACCTTATGGCTTGCCTGGCAACAGCAATTGCAAGATATGCAAGCACATGACAATACCCATGATTATGTTTCCGCATTACGGCGAAGCATCAAAATGCAGCTAGCCGGACAGTCGGCCATTATCATCGGACTGTCAGAATTCCGGCAGTGTGAAATCGACTGGGTCAAAGCAATGCTGGCGGCTCAATCGGCTACCCTGATTACCTGTGCTGAAAAGGGCTTTGAACCCCACTGCTACTCCCATCTGATAGCAGATGACGCTGATACTGCGGTCTACTACCCGGATGAACTGGATAAACACACGGTGATCTCGCCGTTTTTTAGCACCGTGTTTAATTACCAGAGTGCGTCGCTTAAGCAGCGCTCTACCGAGTTTCGTCAAGACCATCCCGTCAGCCCCGTACAATCACGTTTCTCTGTCTATGAAGCCAGTAGTGGCGAGCAAGAAGCAACGGCAATTGCCTTGCAAATAAGAATCTGGTTACACAAAGGCTACAAAAATCTGGGGATAGTCATCGAAGATCGAAAACTGGCGCGGCGCGTCAGAGCGATATTGGAGAGATTCAGTATCGCTATCGAAGATCTGGCGGGATGGACATTGTCAACCACCAGCGCGGCAACGGTTATAGAAAAATGGCTCGAATGCATTGAATCTGACTTTGCCTATAGCCCGCTACTGGATTTTCTAAAGTCACCCTTTATCGATCTTAATGTTGATAGTGCATTGTTTGCCGAGTCAGTCTATCGCCTCGAAAATGACATTATGTTTCAAGAAAACATCGGTTATGATCTCGATCGCTATATTGCCCATATACAGTATCGCCATGAGCGCCTTGGGTGGAGCTCCGATGCCAGTGAAGTTTTAATCACTATTCTAAAACAGCTAAACGACACCCAGAAACCGCTGGCTCGATTATCGCAAAGTGGAAAACACCCGAGCCTAGACTATATTACTGAGCTGAAAACGTGCTTGCAAAAATTGGGTATCGACAAGCAATACCAAAACGATGAGGCCGGTAAAAACATATTATTGGTATTGGAGCAAATGCTCTATGCGGTTAAACACTACCCGGTGGAAATCAGCTGGACGGATTTCCGATCCTGGTTGGCCGGCCTATTGGAGGCAGCGCATTTTAACCCAAAAATCGCCAAATCTCATGTAAAACTAATGAGCCTTTCCCAATCCCGGCAAACCCAATTCGAACGGCTTATTATTGCTGGAAACGAGCAAAACCATATCCCCGGCAAACCTGAATTTTCGCCCTTTTTTAATAATCGGGTTCGTCATGAGCTAGGGCTAATTACCTGGCAAGACAAGTTAAAAAATAAATTACACGATTACCGTCGGCTACTGGAAAGCACCCTTCCTCCCTATCCGAGTCAAAACAGTAAAACCGATTATCATATTCTGTTTACAAAAAAAATCATGGAAAACGGAGAAGAGGTCGCGCCCTCACCGTGGCTTGAAGCCATTCAGGTATTTCATACGCTAACCTATCAAGACTCACTTAAAAACACTTGTCTCGATTCCTGGCAACAAATTTTATTGGCAAGCGAGCAATCCGCTGACACAGCACCTGCTGATACCTATCCAGACTCAACGATTCAACTGACACCGAGTCAGTTGCCCCGAACCTTTAGTGCCAGCTCACACCAACAACTGATCGACTGTCCTTATCTTTATTTTTGTTCTCGAATACTTAAACTGGAAACCACTGATGAAATAAAAGAAACACTTTCCAAATCAGATTATGGTCATCGAATCCATCAATGCCTGCAAGCATTTCATGCCCAGGTATTTTCTATGCCACCACCGTTTAGCATGACGATAAACGATGAAAACCGTACCAGCGCAATCCAGCATCTTAAAGAAATTTCCGCAGAGGTTTTTCGCAAAGACCTGGAGAATAATTTTCAACACCGGTCCTGGCTTTACCGTTGGAACAAAATTATTCCAGAATACATTGATTGGCAAATTAAACGTTCGTCTCAATTTACCATTGAGCAAACAGAAGTCAACTTTACGCGACAGATTTCTGACACAATCGAGATCCATGGGCGACTGGATAGAATTGACAAAAGTACCGATAATAGATTAGCAATCGTCGATTATAAAACCGGACTGCTACCCAAACTAAGTGACATTACTAGCGGTGAAGCGACGCAGCTCATTATACCTATGCGCTACTCGCCAACGACCCATTCCAGGTCGAATATCTGGCACTAAAAAAAGATGAGATCAAAACCAATGTTTTTTTAAATGATGATGAGCTAAAACAAGTGGTTAACTCGGCAAAGCAGCGATTGATTGCGATTCAGGAATCATTAAGCCATAACAATAATATTCCTGCCTGGGGTGATGAAAAAATTTGTTCCTATTGCGCGATGTCCGGCATCTGTCGCAAGCAAGCCCGTGATGCATTTTAATGTTTAAGTTGTGAAACTAACTCACCAAGAGACGTAAATAAGGGACGTAAATAACAGGCATAAAAAAAGGCGGTCAAAAAGACCGCCTTATCCGATAAGTATTTCCAAGCCTAGACAAATCCTTATGTTGATATCTTTTTAAATCTTGCTTCCATGTAAACGTATTGTCAGGTTTATTGATATAAAATGCAAATTTAAATGCACACTTTGAGCAATTTACTTTCCCTTAACACCTAAATAAAAACTAAAAACTATACTTTTATTATTATGTTAGAAAAAAAATGCACTAAAAAACAACTTATATGTCAGATAACCCTTACATTTAATTCAGTAACAGACTACTTTAGCGCAATAAAAAAATAATAAAATATCTTACTAAATGTTAATGTTTTACTATGGCTAAGCATTTATATCTATAATACTGACCGATCACTGCGATAAATATCGAAAATTTAAATTAAACATGAACTTAAATTATCTTGATACAGCCTCACCCGTCAAAAATGCGACAGTACATGCATCGGCAGGTACTGGTAAAACCTGGCTACTAGTCACGCGCATTATCAATTTACTTATTTATAACGTAGATCCTAAGTATATAATTGCATTGACCTTTACTCGCAAAGCTGCAGCGGAAATGCAAGAGCGTTTATATATACGCGCACGCTTTATGGCCACCACCTCTGACAAAGAACTATTACAACACCTAAAAGAAATTGGTATTGATACCACTAGTGATAACGTTCAACGGGCAAGAAATATTTACGAACGTTTGTTGCACGCACAATTCCCTGTGCGCATCACCACGTTTCATGCATTTTGTCAGGAAATATTATTACGTTTTCCACTGGAAGCGAATTTGCCTCCCGAGTTTGAACTCTTGGAAACCACCTCGGCACTGGAGCTTGAAGCCTGGCAAGCACTTTATCAACAACTTAGAATGTCGACTAATACTGAATTGGGCGACGCATTGGAGTTTCTTTTTAATAAACTCGATAGTCTCAGTTCAACCAGCGAACTGGTGATGAAATTTATAGGGTCGCGTATAGACTGGTGGGCTTACACCCACGGTGAAAACGATCCGGTTACCTATGCTGTTAACAGACTTGCAAAAAAATTACAGGTCAAACCCGATCAGGTTGAATCTGAAGAACAACAAATCAGTTTGTTTTTAAGTGATCTAATCCTCGATCAGTTTTCTGCGTTGGGCAAGTTTCTCAAACGCCACAACAAATCCTATGAAAAAAAACAGATCGAACAAATCAGTCTAATACTGAATGCCAACCAGGCTTTATCGCTACGTTTAAGTGCCTGCCAAAAAACCCTTTATACCCTTAAGGGCGATCCGCGGAACATCAGTACTGCGTTATTAAAATCGATCGGTCCACAAGATGAGCATAAATTTGAGCAATTATTTGCAACACTTTGCAACTGCTATCAGGACTTTTCTCAGGAACTGAAGAGAGTCAATGTCTATCGTCTTAGCCATGCCTGGTTAACCGTCGGCAACCAACTATTAACGCATTATCAAACACTAAAACGCCAACGCCGCTATCTTGATTATGCCGACCTGGAATGGAAAACCTGTGAGCTATTAAACCATGGCGAAAACGCCATGTGGATTCAATATAAACTGGACCAACGCATTGACCATTTACTGGTAGATGAATTTCAAGACACTAACCCCAGCCAGTGGACGATGCTCTCACCTTTACTCGAAGAACTGGCGTCCACACAAACGGAAAGATTACGCAGTGTATTTTTGGTTGGCGATGAAAAGCAATCTATTTATGGATTTCGTCGGGCTAATTCTGAGTTATTTAAAAATGCCTCGAACTGGCTAACGGATAATCTTGCGGCCATCAAAGCCGATCTGAGTATGTCCCGGCGTTCATCGCCGGCGATACTCGATGCGGTCAACCGCGTTTTTACCGGCGCCGAATTAATATCCGCTTTTACCGATTTCAGGGAACATCATTCATTTGACCCCGACTTATGGGGTAAGGTAACCTTGCTACCGCTTGCCACCCGCGAAACCGTCAACCTGGAAACAGTCGCCTTTAGAAACCCGATGGAGCAACCAAGGCTAGGCCCGACAAAAACGCATCTCGACAAAGAAGCGGAGCAAATCGCGACGACCATTAAGCAAATGCTAGACCAGGCGTTAACCATCAAGATAGACGGTGATATTAGACCTATCCAATATTCTGACATTATCATTTTATTAAGAAAAAGAACCAACGTCAGTCATTTTGAGCGCGCGTTAAGCCGACATCAAATACCCTTCCTCAGTGCGGACCGGGGGACATTTCTACAGTGTTTGGAAATACAAGATTTATGCGCACTAATTGAAGTGATTATTTCTCCACACAATAATTTAAAATTGGCGCAAGTTTTAAAATCGCCACTCTATAATGTGAGCGAAAATGATCTGTTGAAATTATCTTACTTTAACAATGAAAAAGTCGATGACCATCCACATGCTAGCAATAACTGGTATCAACGTCTTGAATACCTGGCTGCTGACATCAGACAGACTGACCCGGAATCACCACTATGCCGGGCGTGGCAACAACTGGAATCCTGGCGAGAACAGTCGGGATCACTGCCTGTACACGACTTGCTCGACAAAATTTATCATGACACCAACATTTTAAACCGCTATCAAAAAGCCTTCCCGGCATCACTAACACAACGCTTACACGCCAACTTTTCTTATTTTATTGATATGGCCCTGGAGTTGGATTCAGGTCGATACCCCAGTCTGCACTACTTCAGCTATTACCTTAAATCCCTGTATCATAGCAACAACGATGCACCCGATCTACCGCCGTCAGACGAAGTCCCAAACCGGGTAACGGTGATGACAATACACGCCTCCAAAGGTCTGGAAGCATCCGTCGTCTTTATCGCCGATAGCACCAACGATAGAACTCGGTCACACTCGCATGAAATAATCGTGCATTGGCCTGCTGATAAAAGCAAACCCACTGATTTTTTTATCGCCCACCGCAACGATATAAACGTACCGTGGATTGAAACATTACACCAGCAACATAAAATGGCAGAAAGCCGAGAACAGTTAAACCTCCTCTACGTCGCGATGACCCGCGCCAGGCAGTACCTGTTCCTGTCGGGAACGTTACCTGCCAAAGGTAAAAATCTGGGTTGGTATGGATTCGTCAAAGAAAAATTAGGTAAAGAAAAAACTGAATCAAATGAGAGCATTTGCATAGAACATGGCAAAGCACTCCCCGCCAATCAAAAATTCCACGCAGCGCTCGAAAACCAGGAAAAACCAAACGCCGCAGAGATAGAAATGCTCGCAAACATGATCGAAATCACTACTCAATCAGAGGCACACAAGCCCAATCCAGTGACCCCAAGCTCGGAAAACACAGAAACGATAGAAGATGACGATAGCCAAACACGCGGCACAAGTATTCACAGAATACTGGAATTGCTTACACAGGATCCGTCATTAACTCTAAACAATATAATCCTGCTGCTCTCACGAGACAAAGTCTTATGTCAGGACGACGATGAGATAGAAGTGTTTTATAATGAAGTCGGGGCTGTTTTAAAAAACGACAAACTAAAACACTTTTTTGACTATACAAAATATGAGCGGGCGCTCAACGAAGTACCCATACAATATCACATCAACAACAACCTGATCACAGGCATCATCGACAGACTGGTTTTTTGTAAAGAGACAATACACCTGATCGATTACAAAACACACCGAACAACAGAGTCCGACCTCAAAACTTACAGTGAAAAGTTTAAATCACAAATCGGACTATACCAAAAAGGAATTAGCCTGCTTTACCCTAACAAACTAATCCGCAGCTATATCATCTACACCTACACAAAAGAACTAATAGAATTCAAAAACCAGTAGCCCGGACTTCGCGTAGCGAACGCCGGGAAAAACAATAGCCCTCTTAAGTGTAGGCAAAATTCTAAATCCCGTCAGCAATAATATTCTGGCACATTTCATTTTGTTGTTGTAACGATGTTCGTTCCCCGGCGTTCGCTGCGCGAAGTCCGGGCTACTTGTTAGCGGGCGGAGATTTTTTTCTTATCTTTATTTTTTTCTAACACTTTTATCAGATATTTTGCTGGAACATAGCCGGGTACCAGCCTTCCATCCTGCTGTACAATCGTCGGCGTTCCAGTCACACCGATTTCTTGCCCAATTTGCATGTGCTTCGATACCGGATTACTACAAGTGGCTGCTTTAATAGGTTTTCGCGCTTTAGCATCTGCAAACGCTGCTTTCCGATCTTTGGCACACCAGACAGAAACCGCTTTATTATAAGTATCAGAACCAACTTCTGCACGAGGATATAGCAAATAACGTACACGAATACCACGACTCAAATAATCATTAATCTCATAATGCATTTTCTGGCAATAAGGACAATCGATATCGGTAAAAACGGTAACCGTATGCTTTACTTTACCGTCTTTGGGCGTAAAAATAATCATGTCTTTTTCATCGATCTTCTTCATGATATTGAGCCTGACCGCAACCTTGGCATCCTCGGTTAGATTTCTAGCATTTTTAACATCAAACAATTCACCGGTCAGCAAATATTTTCCATCTTTGCTGACGTAAAAAATACGTGCGCCAAAGGTCACTTCATAGAGATTTGGCAACGCTGACGATTTAATATCTTTCTTTGTGACAACCACATCTTTTTTCAGGACGGATAAGGCTTTTTTGATCGCCTGGTATTCTGATTCCGAAACACCCGCGTTGACCTGTGGTGTTAAAGTAACAGCCAATATAACTAAAAACGTTTGAATAACTGATTTCATGAAAATGTCCTGAATAAATATTAATAAATATGCGGAAAATATGCCAATTATCGACATTATTTATAAACTTCTGTCGGAAATGCAAAAAAACTTATCTCTTTTCTTCGACCCTTAATATACAACAATGTTTCGCTGTTATCAGAGATATTATTAAAAAGCTATTAAAACAATCACTTATACCAAACTGGTCAGATCTAACCCCGTGGATGATGCTGCGCATGTATATCTTTTAGTCTTTCTCGCGCAACATGGGTATAGATTTGCGTGGTCGATAAATCACTATGTCCCAATAACATTTGCACCACGCGTAAATCCGCACCATGGTTAATCAAGTGCGTCGCAAACGCATGTCGCAACGTATGTGGTGACAAGGGTTTGACGATTCCAGCCTGGCGGGCAATCCGTTTGATAATATACCAAAAACCCTGTCGGCTTAATGCGCCCCCCTTCCGCGACGGAAAAACATAATTTGTAATCTCCCCTCTCAATAAACTGGGTCGCGCCAATTTTAAATAACGTTCAATCCAGTCCAGCGCTATTTCGCCGAGCGGAACCAGGCGCTCTTTGTTACCCTTGCCAACTACCCGTATCACGCCTTGCTGTAATCCCAATTGATCCACGGTAAGGTTAATTAGTTCGCTGACGCGCAAACCCGTTGCATACAAGGTCTCAAGCATCACCCGGTCGCGAAACGACTCACACGTTTCATCGGTCACCGCTTCGAGTAGGACTTCCACCTCGGACTCAGAAAGCGTTTGCGGTAGGTAACGTCCAAGTTTGGGTGATTCAATCTGCTCACTAGGGTCAATATTAATACGCCCTTCGCGTATCTGATATTGGTAAAATCGTTTAATACTGGATAAAAGCCGCGCGGTCGAACGCGACTTGATACCACTGCGAACACGTTTGGATAAATAGTCCAACAGGTCACTGGCGTTGGCGCCAAGCAATTTTTTTGGATATAGAAAACTGGCAAATCCAGTCAAATCGCGTCGGTAAGCTTCCAGGGTATTGTTGCTAAGGCCGGATTCCATCCACAGAACATCGACAAATCTATCCAACTCTTGCAAATCAACATCATTTACGACCTGTTTTTTATTCAGGGTAATTACCTGTCACTAAATATCCAATTGCCAATGGGTTATACTAATTATAGTATTATTTATACGCTACCAACCTAGTGGTTGCAAGTCGGCAAAGTGGCAAGTGAATGGATGCGAATCAATATGGCATAACAGTTTATCTATCCCATTGGGGTTTCCAAAGGGGGAGAATGGGATTCTCCCCTTTGGTCGCCCGCGCGAATTCACTTCGCGCGGAGCGAAATATATGAGGAACATTAATTGGTCACCCGTAAAGCAAACCAGGATATAACAAAAGTTCTCAATATTCTTGAGGAATTGACTCAAGAACTATACCCACAGCGATCGTCACCGGTTGTGGAGCTGAACACCGTACTTGACGCCGGACTGGGTATCGATAGCCTGGCACGTATGGAACTGCTCTATCGCCTAGAGAGAAGTCTCGATCTTAATCTTGACGAAAACAAAGTTCTTGGCGCCATCACCGTTAGCGATCTAATAGAAACCTGCTCGACAGCTGACTCCAAAACCTGGTCTGACGTTGTTACTTCATTTAAACAGGAAAAGGTTTCCAGAAAATCTGCTCACCAAGGTTTTCCTGACAACGCCCAATCACTCGTCGATGCACTGGAATGGCATAAGGACTCGCAACCGGACAACCCGGCTATTTATTATTATGAAGGCGAAATTGACTCGCCGGTTATCATTACTTACAAGAATTTATGGGATCAGGCTTATATCGTTGCAGCAGGCCTGAGAAACAAAGGTGTCTTGCCAGGCCAGTCAGTGGCATTGATGTTACCGACTGGCAAAGAATTTCTGTTTTCGTTTTTTGGCATCTTAATGGCCGGCGCGGTCGCCGTCCCTATCTACCCACCGTTTCGCCTGGCGCAAATCGAAGAACATATCAAAAGACAAATAAATATTCTGGAAAATTCTGAAACAGTTGTCATGATTTCAGCGCAAGAGGCAAAAAAGGTCGGGCAATATTTAAAAGCACGCCTGCCAAATATTAAGGACGTCTATACCTTTGACGAATTGCAAATTTCGCGTGAAGCAGCGGTTATTAAAAGAAGCCCTGAGGATACCGCGTTTATGCAATACACCTCCGGGAGTACCGGAAATCCAAAAGGGGTTGTGCTCACGCATGCAAACTTGCTAGCCAATATCCGCGCAATGGGCAAAGCACTCCATGTCAAAGCCGACGATGTATTTGTCAGCTGGCTGCCCCTGTATCATGACATGGGTTTAATCGGTGCCTTTCTCGGAAGCCTGTACCACGGATTTCCACTCGTCCTCATGCCACCGCTGTCCTTTATTGCGCGGCCCTACCGCTGGTTGCAAGCGATCAGTCGCCATCAGGCAAGTTTTTCTGCCGGTCCCAACTTTGCCTATGAAATCAGTACCAGTAAAATTCGCGACGAGGATATCAGCAACATAGATCTTAGTAGTTTACGGGTACTTTGTAATGGCGCGGAACCCATTTATTATAAAACCATGCAAAAATTTATCGAGCGCTTTAAAAAATACCGACTGAACCCACAGGCAATGGCACCGGTATACGGATTAGCAGAATCATCCGTCGGCCTGTGTTTTCCACCCATCGGTCGCGGCCCTAAAATTGATATTGTCGATATCGAAAATCTACATAAAAAAAATCGTGCTACCCCAGTCGATAGTGATAATCAAAATGCCACGCATATCGTCGCCTGCGGGTATCCTTTAGCGGAACACGAAATCAGAATCGTCGATCACAAACAACGCGAACTTGTTGATCGGGAAATAGGTCTGTTGCAATTTCGGGGGCCATCGACAACCCAGGGATACTATCGCAACGCCGAGGCCAATGCCGGACTATTTTGTGATAGCTGGCTAAATTCAGGTGACTATGCCTATATTGTCGAAGGCGAAGTTTATATCACCGGCCGGCAAAAAGACCTTATTATACGCGCCGGCCGTAATATTTATCCCTACGAACTGGAGCAGGCGATCGGCGAGATAGAAGGTATACGCATGGGAAATGTCGCCGTATTTGCCAGTAATGATCTGGAGAAAGGCACCGAAAAACTGGTGGTATTGGCGGAATCACGTGTACGCGATACGCTAAAACGCGAACAGATTCAGCAGCAAATCAACGAAATCACGGTAGCACTAGCACATCTTCCAGCGGATGAAATTATTCTAGCGCCATTAAGAACTGTTCTGAAAACATCCAGTGGCAAGATTCGCCGTAACGAATGCCGAGCCTTGTATGAAAGTGGCCATATCGGTAAATCAAAATCGGTTTATCAACAGTTTATTGGCCTCGGCGCATCAGCGCTACTACCTTTTATCAAACGCGCCGTCAGGAGTACAGGCGAAAAATTATATGTCTTATATACTTGTACATTAAGTATCATTAGCGCCATCGCACTCTGGCCTGTGATGATGCTGATACCCGGTCGCGCGATACCCATCGCGATACTTAAGGGCACAGTGCGAACTCTGTTTTTTTTGTCGGGAATAGCTTATAAGGTAGTGGGTAAAGAATACCTTCCCAAAAACCAGCCCTGTATTCTGGTCGCCAACCATATGAGTTACCTGGATGTCTTTGCGCTGGGTCTGGCACTGCCCGCTAACTATGGTTTTGTTGCCAAAAAGGAACTGGAAAGACACTGGCCAATCCGTATTTTACTCCTTAAAATGAATACTCTGTTTGTCGAGCGATTTGATATTCAAAAAAGTGTTGAAGATAGCGATAAAATACTGGCGGCGACCAAGCAAGGCGAGTCCATGGTCTTTTATCCTGAAGGGACCTTTACCCGCGCCCCGGGCTTAAGGCAATTTAAGCTCGGTGCCTTTGTCACCGCAGCTAATGCCAACCTGCCGATATTACCGGTAGCCATAAAAAATACTCGCTCAATATTAAGAGGGGGCGACTGGCGTCCACGCCCGGGAGCCATCACGATCACCTTCAGCCCACTTATTTACCCAAAAGAAACCGGATGGGATGAAGCCGTCAGATTACGAAACCAGGCCCGCCAACAAATACTAAAATACTGCGGCGAACCCGATATCGCCCAATAGAGTAGCCCGGACTTCGCGCAGCGAACGCCGGGCTACTCGCTTAAAGAGGGTGCTTGGTTTACAATTATCTGTCACGATACTACTAATTAAATGGGTTTCAATGGACGCTAAATTTAGTGACATTACCGTCATCATTCTTGCTGGCGGGCAAGCGACCCGGTTACAAGGGTCTGATAAGGGGCTGATTTTGTTGTCAGGAAAACCGCTTATCGAGCATACCCTTGAGCAAATCCGTCCCTATTTTGATTCGATTTTAATCAGCGCCAATAGAAATATCGCCCGCTACCGGCAAACCGGCGTTACCGTCGTTAGCGACTCGCTCGCCGATTATCCAGGACCGCTAGCCGGCATGTTGAGTGGCTTGCAGCAATGCCCGACAAGACTGCTTGCCACCATCCCCTGTGATGCGCCGTGTATAGGCAAACCTTACTTTGTCACCATGCTGGACCACTATAATCTCCAGCAATCCCGTGCTTGCGTCGCCTACAGTGGAACACAAATGCAACCTGTTTATACCTTACTGGAAAAACATCTGCAAGCAAAGCTAGCTACCGCTTTAGCTAATGGCACCCGTAAAACCCGTGACTGGATAAACAGTCTTGATCCGCTACGCGTTGACTTTAAAACCGATGATAAAACCTTTATTAATATTAATACACCTGAAGAACTGCAATACAATGAGCAACGGTTAGCGGAGATAAAAAATGGCCCCTGAGGTTAACATAGCGTTACTTGGATTTGCCGGATATAGCGGCGCAGGTAAAACCACCTTGCTTAAAAAAATTATCCATTCGCTAACAGATAGTGGCTACAGAATTGCACTGGTCAAACACGCGCATCATGACTTTGATCTTGATAAACCTGGTAAGGACAGCTACGAACTACGTAAAGCTGGCGCATCACAAATATTAGTCGCATCGGCAAAACGCGAAGCACTAATCATCGAAAAAGAAGCAGATAACCCCGATCGAAAAGATCCCGATCTGTTTAATCTTCTTAAGCGACTCGATACCGACAAACTCGACCTGGTATTGGTTGAGGGATTTAAAAACGAATCTTTTGACAAAATCGAAGTGCATCGACACGCAAACAACAAACCGCTTCTCTATGTAGAAGACCCAAGCATTATTGCTATCGCCACTGACTTGAATATTGATGATATTTCCATTCCGTTATTTAACCTTAATTCTATACCAACTATTATTAATTTTATCAAAACAAGATATTTGTGTCCTTAGTGTCTTTGTGGTGAAATAGCTAGCTGAAATAGCTTAAGAAAAATCGAAGGCGAGAAGTCAAATGAGCAAACCGGACATAAACTGTTTTACACCACCAGCATCGATGTTGTCGGTAGAGATAGCGAGAGAACGATTACTGGATCTGATTAAACCCGTTACGGAGATGGAATACCTCCCCTTAAAACAGTCGCTAGATCGTATACTTGCCACCGACATCGAATCTGCCATCAATATACCGTCGTTTGATAACTCGGCAATGGATGGTTATGCCGTCAATAGCCAGGACAGCAACGATGGACAAACGACAACGCTTAAACTGATCGGCAAATCGTTTGCCGGACATCCCTTTGCAGGCGAACTCCAGTCAGGTGAATGTGTGCGCATCATGACCGGAGCTCCCATACCCGATGGCAGTGATGCCGTGATCATGCAGGAGTGTGTAGAGGCAAAGAATGATGTGATTCACTACAAGCAAACTGTTAAACGCGGTGACAATGTGCGTTATATCGGTGAAGACATCAAGACCAATGAACCGGTACTGCTTGCCGGTCATAGAATACGCCCCGCCGATGTCGGCCTGCTTGCCTCGATCGGCAAAAGTGAAGTGCCGGTAATTCGCCGCCTTAAAGTAGCCTTCTTCTCAACCGGTGATGAATTATCCGCAGTTGGTACTCAGTTACAACACGGGCAGATTTACGACAGTAACCGCTATATTATCGCCAGTATGCTTAACCAGGCCCAAATTGATACCATTGATATGGGTGTCATCGCTGACGACAAGGAACAAATCGAACAAGCGATTTTAAATGCCGCAAAAATTAGCGATATCATCATTACCTCAGGCGGCGTCTCCGTCGGTGAAGCTGACTATGTTAAAGACATTCTTGACAAACTTGGTGAGATTCATTTTTGGCGAGTGGCGATGAAACCCGGAAAACCGTTGGCCATCGGCAGTATCAACAACGCCTTTTTTATCGGACTACCCGGCAACCCGGTATCGGTAATGGCCACCTTTTATCAATTTGCACAAGCAGCCCTGTATAAAATGATGGGATTCAAAAAAATACCGTCGTTAACCGTAAAAGCAAAAACAACAAAAACAATTAAAAAAAATCCAGGACGTGCTGAATTTCAACGCGGTATTTTATCACGGGATGACAACAACGATCTTACCGTTTCACCGGTGGCGTTACAGGGATCACATATACTGACATC
>QILK01000006.1 GCA_003233345.1 Gammaproteobacteria bacterium
TTGTTGGTGGGCGTTGTTGGAAAGGGTGAGGGTTATACTGGGTCGCTTTTGTTTTCCCGGCGTTCGCTTTGCGAAGTCCGGGCTACTTGGTGCAGCCTTAACAGAAGAATGTTGATTTTATCGGGTGCCTGAAGCCCGTATAGACTGTTGGAAGCTTTTTTGAGTGGTAACACTCTGAAAAATTTTGTGGCGGGCTATGTAATGGACGTTGTTGAATAGAATGAAAATTAAACTGAGTCGCTTTTGTTTTCCCGGCGTTCGCTGCGCGAAGTCCGGGCTACTTGTTGCTGGGACGCAATGATATTGCTGAAGTGAGTAGTCCGGGCTACTCGTTGTAGGGGGTGCAAATATGATATTGTTGGGGTGAGTAGCCGGGCTATTTTATAAACGCGGGCTAGAACCCACTGGCGCTAAGTTTGACGTCCATGTCTAGAATGGAACGAAATGTTAGGCTCATCCTGCCTTTTTTATTATCCTGTTTGCGGACACTATGCAGCCAATGATTTTGAGAATCAATATCCATATATAATAGACTGCCATTCGTTAGGGTATAACCCTGCTCCAGCGCCTGATCTTTTTTATTAGTAAACACAATCTCTCGATCATGCCCGATAGACACGATGGCAATACCGGTTCCAGGCTCAAGAAAGTCTGTCTCATCTGAATGTTTACCCATTGTCGAATCACCATCTGCATAATAATTAACTAAGCAGTTGTTGGGCCGAAAACCCAGGTAACTTGTCAATTGCTGGCAAACAGGCAGTAACAAGGGCTGCATTCCCGTGGCTTTGTATGTGAGGCCTGAATAATTATAAGGCACACCAAAACTAGCCGTTTTCCTCATCCCTATAGTTTTGTCCCATTTAAGCTTTCGCATTAAATTGGTATACAAGGCGTCAGGATAAGTCAAAAAGCTTTTTTCAATAATAATATTTAAATTTTCCATTTCTTGCTCGCAAAATTTTACCGTCTAAAATAAGTTCCGAAATAAATCCGGAAATAAATTCAAACTCATTGGCTCAATCACCAGGCAAGGAATTATAAAGCAGGCATTAACGGATCATCTTTACGACCCGTTAATGCATCCGCTTAATGAGCAAAAACATTCTCTTTTAAGACGTCTGCCCACGCTGGCAATCGGTCAAGCATTGAGCTTGCACGAATCCAATAACCGACATCAATGCTTGGATCACCATGCTCCATCTTGCTATAAGTCTGGCGAGTGATTCCAAGACGTTGACCGAAATCAGTCTGGGTTTCTTTTCGTGCTTTTCGTGCTTTTCGCAAACGCGACCCAAGCACCGCCAACAGCTCTTTTTCGTATTGCTCTAGTTGTACCATTGCTGCAACCTCCATAAGTTAATTTACAAGGGTTAATTGTCACACTCGACTGTCAGTTCACCTGCCCGTCACAGCAGGTGATCCACTTCCCTATGAAAATGACCTTCGTTGCTTCGGTACATGCCGATGCAAAAATGCCATTTGATCCGCCAATATCGTTCTATTTGATAAAATCAAATATTCCGCATGATTGGGTAAATACGGTACCGCAAGCAAGCGCATATTCGCCTGTTCTGGTCTGCGCCCACCTTTTCGCTGATTACAATGTTTGCACGCTGTCACCACATTGCTCCAATTGTTAGGACCATTCTGAGACAAGGGAATAACGTGATCCCGGGTAAGATCGTGTGCATTAAACGCGTCTCCACAATACATACACGTAAACTGGTCGCGCCTGAATAACTCACGGTTATTCAACGGTGGCGTCGCATTTTCCCGGTAATTCAGGGAACGATCCTTAACCGCGATAATGGTGTCGATTTCCACCATGGATCGCTGACCCGTCAAACGATTAAACCCGCCCTTGATGACCATCTTGTCTTCGCCTGCTTCCCAGGCCACTTTTTCTTTACAATAAAGTGTTACCGCATCCTCCCAGTTCAACCACTTCACTGGTCGACCAGAAACATCCAGTTTCAGAATTTTTGACTTAAGTTCTTGCATGGCAAACATCATTGCTTTCACTTCTAATTTCCTTCGTTACTGAGATCAGTCAATCTTAATTTGGACGTGATGAATGGAGTCGAACCACTATCCTCAAGCTTATGAGGCTTGTGCTTTTCCTTTAAGCTACATCACGATAAGCAAAAAAAACCCTGGTGCTTTTGCAAGCCTACCAGGGTTAGTTTTCACTAAGCTGAGAGGCTTTAACCTCTCGCAGATACTCAAGAGGTTAATTGATCATTTGAACCGGTTTCTTCTCGCACATTGACGCACATCCTGCATTTGCAGGCACTAAACTACCTCTGTGGCAACTTCGCCTAGGCCACAAAATATTAATTTCTTGCTTTCGTTTAACCATATTCTTTCACTGTCAATTCAATGGTGCTGCGCCTCCATCTGTTTCAAGTTCATTCAGCCATAAAAAAACCCTGGTTGTCTAAATGACCTACCAGGGCTTCTGTATTCTGATTGCCTGGAAGGTTTTTATTGGCCTTCCAAACATAATTTTTTGAAAGACTTAAGCTATTGTTTTCTCCGCTTTAATTGTGCAAATGACATCAAAAAGCCGGACACTGAGCCACACACGCGAATGCAATATGCCTGGCACCGTCGGTTTCACCGATCTGGGCATTTGTAGATTGCTTGCTTGTGAGATAGATAAATACATCGCTGTTAGTTCCAAATTGTGTTTTGAAAAGTGTCCTATAAAAATAGTTAAATAATAGAAACCATTCTAATCCTAAAAATAAAATACGCAAGTATTATATTAAAAATTTATGTAAAAAGTTTTAAATTGTTATCCCAGTTTAACATTGGCTGAAATTAGCACCGACCGAAGCTATCTCATCAAAGCAATATGGTTTAACTTGCTTTTTTGCGTCAATCGATAAAACCGTCTGAGCTCATTAACATACCCCACTTTCCGCGGAGAGCTTAAATATAGACTAATAAGATTCTGACAATACTTAGCGGCATAATAGTTTGCCGATTGATAACGATTTCTCTCTTCTTCAGACAGCGCCGGATCATAACTAACATTATTAAAAATTCGCTGATACAATTCTTTTAGCAAGGACTTACTTTGCTGACAGTTCAGCAGCAGAACTGAGGCAACAAACTTATCAACTTCCGCTTGTAACTCTAGTTCAAACAAAGAAACACCGCGATCATAGAATGCATTCCAGACCAAATAAATAAAGTGACTAACACCTTCCAGGGTAACAAGATAATGCTCTAGATTATGTTGATCCAGTTTTATCTCAGGATCATTTTTTACCAATGCTGTTACTACTTTCCTATCGACAAATAAGGCGATATCAATATTATCACCTTGCTGTTGAATCAATAATTTCTCAATCGTGCTTCTTTTCCGAATACTCTGATCTAGCCGGTTTGCCAGAACAGGGTCGGTCACCAGAAACTGGTTAACGTCATACGGGACTTGTAGCTCATATAGCTGCTGCAGACGTCCTTGCATATTTTGCATTAATCGCTTAACCATAAGCCTGATAATACAACATAATATTACTTACTCCCACCCATTATTCACTTAGCGGCAGCCAGGTCAATTAGGTTTAGCTAGGTTAACCACTAATCGCTAAGGCTTCTTGTCTACCGCTTTGGGAATGGCAAAGGGATTGCGCTTGAAAGCCAGATAGCTCGTGGCTGGTTTAAACGGTGTGAAAGTAACAAGCTTATATCTCTGCTTTACCTGATCAACAGCGTATTTCGGAATAGCACCATTATAAGCGTATACCTTTATGTCCAAACTCAGATGCAATTGTTTTTTTGCCTGTGCAGATTTATCGGCATACAGGCGCAGCGCTTCTATTGCTATCAGTGACTTGTTTAACGATAGTGAATTCAGAATCTTTATGATATTTTGATAACGCCCACGGTAATGCAATTTGGCCGTGTAAGTTGTATAAAAACCATCTCTACGTCTGGCTTGACTTTGATCGTCACTGATCTTAACGCCGAGCTTCTTCCAGGTGTCACGTAATTGCCTGACTCGTGCATCGAGGTTTTCCTGCGCGACGATACTCCTGGAAAGTCTGGCAAATATTTGCTGAAGTTCCGCATGTTGACTTTTATGGGCTTGCAACAATGTTTCAGACTTGGGAAGCCGAATTAACGAGGCTGTTTTATTAGCTTCATACTCTTTAATTGAAAATCGGATTATAAATTTTTTAACTTTTCTTCTGTGACTGGATTTTCGTCCGGACTTTGCTTTCCACTTAACTATTTCCGCATCAAAAATACTATTTGAGCGGTTTAAATTACTTAATAGTAGTGGTAAAACCCTAGTATTTTTTACATAACCAACTATTTGACCACTGCTTTTTTGAAGATCAATTCTGCTCACCATCGCACTGGCAGGTAGTGACTTTTCTATTGTTGCAATAACCTGTCCCGTGATACGTTGCCGTAATTTTTCCCCAAGATCATTAACCCGGCTTAACAATAATTGCTTTTGAGATACTATTGACTCTAAAGTATTCAATTGCCGTTTTTTATTTTTTGCTTGCGCGATTGCCTGCTTAACTTTTTTATTAATTTCTGACTGGTAAACCTTATAGTTATCCCCCACTTTGCCTTCAATTATTTTTTTGCAGAATTTTTTGATCTTTTGATGGTTGATATAATATAAATCTGTCGACGATATGTCATTCACTAACAAATGACGACTAATGGCTGCCGACGAATATGTTTTTTCGGGATCTGGCTCTTTCACCAATACCCGATTGTAATGGTAACGAATATTCAGGGTAATTTTTTTTGATTTGACTTTATATCTTCCCTGCAGTATGTGGTCATATTTTTCTTTAACTGTTTTTGAATACCGGTCTGCCAGATAATAGTGGACAAATTTTCCATCCGCGTAATATAGCTGGAAGTTTTTCGACTGCTTGCCGTCACAGTTCCAGGCGCCTACAAGTTTTGACTCCAGTTCGCTGTCGCTTAAACCACATGAAGCGATCAAGGCTGACAAAGAAAATATTATGATTATTTTGTAAATAGACATAGCCACAGATTACTCTTTTGCATTATAGAATTTCAGATTGTCATTTTAACCCGGTACAAATAAGTAGGGTGATTGTTAATTCCGTTTATGGGCCCGATGCCAGCCCTGCAGACGGTAACCATAAACAAATCAGGCCAAAATTTCTGGCACGCCACCCAATTCATTCTCAACACACCGACTGTTTTTCCGTAGCCCGGACTTCGCGCAGCGAACGCCGGGAGAAAAAATAATCATTATAAATTCAACTAAAACCCTACCGTAGGAACTTCTGGCACATCCTACTTCGCGATTGTCACCCTGTTTGTTTCCCCGGCGTTCGCTGCGCGAAGTCCGGGCTACATTTTTAACCGTTTAATCACTGTCTATCATATTTGCATAAAACCTGCCAATTAGTCCCGATTTTTTCTCAAAGCCAAATACAAACTGTGTATTTAGATAATAATGCAGTATCAAGATATTCACTTGATTTTAGTCAGGTCATCTTTGAGGCCGCCTCAGCAACCATCGACTAAGTAACAAAAACATGGCGAATCTAACCACAATAGTTAAAAATTACTTTTAACGAAAAAAATAACTTGAATTTGCACATCAACTTGCGCAAAGTAGTCTGCATAACCTCGTTAACAGCCTGGATGTTTATGAGCAAGCATTGTGAAATATTCTCTAATGGCATTATTTGGACAAGACCGCTAATATGTTGTTTATGAAATTTAATTTCAGCGCTGACATCGGATAAACATGGAAGTATTCAAGAAAAACAAAAATATTATCACCTTGTCTTTTTTAACCGTCCTGGGATTTGTATGGTTACAAGTATCCGAAATTCCGACACTCAAGAAATGGCGACAATCTTTTGAATCATTCGCATTCGAGAACAAGACCATTGTCAATAAGTCCCCCTGGAATAAAAAATCATCTGAAATAGTGATAGTGGATATCGACAAAAAGAGCCTCGACTTGTTGGGAACCTGGCCGTGGAGTCGAAATATAATGTCCCGACTGACAAATAAGGTTATCAATGCAGGCGATACCATTATTGCCTTTGATCTTTATTTCAAGAGTCCCGGTATTAACAGCGCCCAGGAGGTTCTCTTTGAACATAGAAAAAGGGGAGAAAATAATCCGTTGTTCTCGAAGTTGCTCAGAGAGTATTCGCAAAAATTCGATTACGACACACTGTTTGCTGATCGACTGCAAGATCAGGATATTGCTTTTGGTTTTGAATACCACAATAAAACCGTCGGTAGCAAGGGAGTCCTGCCCAGCCCGTTACCGATAGACAACAAACTTAACTTACGGGCCGTCAAGCAAATTTCCAATTTCACCGGCAACATAAAAGTCATTCAGGACGCAAGTCCACACGGTGGATTTATCAATGTTCTTTCCGAGCATGAGAGCAAGCTTAAAAGCGTTCCATTAATCGTCCGCTATGGTAACAACCTATACCCATCGCTAGCACTGCAAACCGCAAGAATGAAGTTATTGAGTAACAAGATCAAGATTTTTACCAGCGACAAGAACTCGGAAAACCTGACACACATACAAATCGATGAAATAAAAATACCGGTCGATACCAGTGGAACTGCGTTGCTAACCTATCGGGGTCCACCCGGTACGTTTCCAATTATTTCGGCGGCGGATGTCATCAACGACGCGGTTCCAACGCAATACCTGAATAACAAAATCGTTATTATCAGCAGTAGCGTCAACTATATTCGCCCAAAAATTACGACGTCGCTAAACCTGGAATATTTAAGCGCAGAAATTCACGCCAACGTCATCAGTAGTATTTTAACCAGGCAAATATTATCGCGGCCTTTTTGGAGTTCTGCACTGGATATTTTTCTCCTATTAGTATCCGGGTTAGTCCTTATTTATATATTTCAAATAGTCGATATAAAACGAAGTTTAATGTGCTACGCCAGTCTATCAGTAGTCTGGATAATATACGCGTTTATCATTTATCATTCTCGACTCCAGCTTGTCGCTATCTCTGTTCCTATGCTGATGACAACCACCTTAATCTTTATCAATCTGGTATATCGCTATCAACCGCTTAGGCAATGGCTAAATAATTTCAAACACAACTTGTTCTCACTCACCCCCGCCAAGCTCGTACCCGTAGACGACAAAACACCCAAGCGAAAATTTTTGGGCAAGCAACACGTGAGCATTATGTTTATCGATATCAGAAAATTTGCTGATTTGTCCGATGCACTGGCTATCGACCAGCTCAACAAGCTACTCAACTTATATATTCACCCAATCTCGACATTGATTCGGGAACACCACGGACAATTAACCCAAACTGTAGACCACATGATTATGGCAACATGGAAGAAAAATGATGCGGTAACAAACCACGCCAATCATGCCATTATTACCGCCCTTAAAATAATCAAGTTGTCACAGGCACTTAAAAATCAACTGGCGCAAAGACACTTGCCACCCATCTCGCTGAGCATTGGTATCGACTCAGGAGATATCAAACTTAATAACCTGTCTCAAGAATCGCAATTCACCGCTGGGAATGCCATACAAACTGCTGCCAAACTGGCTGATATTTCCGAATACTATGGCGTTAATTGTCTAATAGGCGAGGAAGCATTTAAGCAGACCGAATATATTGTGTGTCGCAAACTCGATAATATTCAACGCAAAGAAGCCTCTGCCTATCTCTCGGTATTTGAACCGATTTGTGAGCGTTCAGATTTGGATTTTGTTGATTATTATGAATTAAAAATATACAACAAAGCCATGGGGGAATTTGAACAAAGTGATTTTGACAGTGCCAAGAAAACATTTAGTTATCTATTATTTGGTCGGCCCACAAGTAATCTGTACAAACGCTTTTTATCGCAAATCGATACAATTTCCTTAAGCGGCATCAAGAAAAACTGGCGGGGAATGCTTAATCGACGTTCGTTATAAAGGCGAATAGACGCGTTTATGCCGCAAACTCTTCTTTCGGGATGGCGTTAATGCCCCCTTCGAGTAAAATAACGCTAAAGCCCTTCTGGCTTAACAAATAAGAAGCCGTTGCCGAACGCTTTCCAGTATCACAATATATTATATAGTTTGTATCTCTATCGAGATTAGCCATACGCAACCTTAGTATATACAACGGAATGTTGACGCTACCCTTTATGCAGGACATGGCATGCTCGTGCTCCAGCCGAACATCAATCCATACGCCTCCTTCGCTGACCAGCTTTCCGGCATCGCTATAGGAAATAGAGTCCATCACTGGCTCTTTAAGCAGTTCATCAAAATCTTCGCGGGACAGGCGCATTAGGCTGCCATCGGTTGCCATTCTCACAGTGGCATTTCTTTTTTCGCTGGATATTAACGCTTCTTCGCCAAAATGATCTCCCGCATTTAAGGTGGCCAGCCTAATTTCTTTTGCATTGGCTAACCGAAATACCTCACACTTTCCAGACTTTAGAATATAATAAAAATCACCTTCATCATTCTGGTTTATTATATTTTCACCTGCCTTAGCGCTAAAATGCTCCAACTGCAAAAATAATTTCTGAATATTTGCCGGTGGAATTCGCTGGAATATCTCCGAACTCAGTATTTGCGTCATCCAATCCGTACTTTCTTCTTTTTCGTCGATTTCAGACACGACATAACTCTTGGTTTGATCCCAGGTAAGTAGCATGTCCATATATTCATTTTTAACACAAATGTATTCAATATCAGTTTTAGCGACAATCGTATAGGGTCTGGGCTGTGCTTGAATCAATGGACATAAGCCTTCTTTATACTTTGCACCGATCTTGCCGACAATACGCTCCTGATCAATAATCAGCGCCTCTCCACTGATTAAATAGTAGGTATTGTCATCGCGCTGCCCCTGGTCAATCAGCGCGTCCCCCGTCGCCAATTGCTGCACCTCAATCAAGCGGGTTAACTCGGTCTGGTTTTCAAATGTAAGGCTATTTATTGGCACTAAATTCGATATATCAGAAATGACTAATGGTCTGCTCATTGATTACTTTCCCTAACCCGATGATTCAATATTCAATACCGTTAATAGGTTATTTAAATTTCTATCGCTATAACAGTACAACTAGAAATAACACAACTCACAACCACATATCGGCAACTCTTTGGCAATCCTTATTAATGAATTTTTAAACTGCAATCATCGATACCCGTGGCCGGATAGACCCTAACCTTTGCCGAATCATTGACTACCGGTTTCAGTTCACAATTTAATAATAATAGTCAAATATTCTGTCCCGACCAGCGCGTCTAATGGCTTTAACTCAATTTTGCGCTATGGTACATATTATGCTTAATCTAAACCAGTTCAAAATCGAAAGTAATCATTAAAACAGTATTATCATGAAGAATAGACATAAGCCTAATTCAAGAAATTTTGCCACGCTAGCGCAATTACGATCCATGCGCGCGGACGGTAACGACATTACCCTTTGTTTTTCTAACCCAGAATCCATGGAAGCTTTTAAAAGAGCTGCACTTAATGCGTTACTAATCGAAAAACAACAGGCGCATATAGCAGATCTGAATAAAACCCATTCCCCGTGTTGTTATATCATTGAAGAAGAGCTTCGCGGCCAAAAACCATCCCGTCGCGCCAAAATATTATGTCGAACTGCCTTGTTTTGGCACTTTCTTGAATTTACCCAGGGAATTGCTATCGACGTACTTGACGAGATGGAGGCAAGGCAGTTTATTAATGCCACTTGCAATATTGGCAGTCGCCGAGAACTTGATAGCAGCGATGAAATTGCTAACCGATACATCAAGTTGATAGAAGATCCATTTTTAATATGGCTAAAATATAATAAGTCTTTTGCCGCCTAAGCAGATACAAAAACAGCCATACTTTATGGCCATTTTTTTCGAATTTTCTTTTGCTTTTTTGCCATTACTCCTGCTTGTCCTTTATCGACTGCCAATAGAAATCCATTTCTGAGAGCGTTAATTCCTGAATATTTTTATCCTTTTCACTAATCAGTTGTTCCATTTTCCTGAACCGTTTTACAAATTTGCCAGTCGCCAGCCGCAAGGTATTTTCTGCATGTAACTGTAGCGTTCTGGATAAATTAACACACGAAAACAGGACATCGCCCATCTCTTCTTCGATATGCGCACGTTTGCCACCAGCGACCGCCTCCCTGAGTTCGGTAATTTCCTCATTTAGCTTATCTAGCACACCTTCCAGATTGGCCCAATCAAACCCTACGACCGCTGCTCGCCTTTGTACTTTCTGAGCGCTGGCCAGTGCAGGTAATGCTGCGCAAATTCCATCAAGTTGACTTGCTAATGGTACTGACGCGTGATCATTTTGCATTTTTAATTGCCTTTCCTCTTGCTTGATCGCTTCCCAGGATTTATGCTCCCTTCCCTCAGCAGTAAACACATGCGGATGACGGTGTATTAATTTCTGGCAAATAGACTGTACGATGTCGGCAAAGCAAAATTTTTTATCTTCACCGGCTAACTGTGCGTAAAATACAATTTGAAATAGCAGATCTCCCAGTTCATCTCGTATTTCATCAAAATTTTTGTTGTCAATAGCATCAACAAGCTCGTAAACTTCTTCGAGGGTATGAGGAACAATAGAATCATAGGATTGCTTGAGATCCCACGGACAACCCTTGTCGGGATCACGTAGCGTTCGCATAATCGCTAGCAAATCGTCGAGCGTATATTGCTTTGTTTCTGCCATATTATTTTAAATCATTATCCCAATAATTTTTTCACCCAAAATGCTTTTCTACGCAGCCCGGATTTCGCGCAGCGAACGCCGGGAGAACGAACATCCTACTTTTCCCTGCCTTAGTCAGCTACCGACTACCTTGCCCATACGCCTGTTCTAATTGAATTTTGAACCCTATTCCATTTTCCCGGCGTTCGCTACGCGAAGTCCGGGCTACTCAATCAATAAACAAAAAAACAATGCGACTGTCGGCTAGAAATGAATAATAAATTTTGCGCCACCCAGATTTGAACGTTCTACGGCAAGCCGTCCGGAGTATGCATGAATAATTTCCTTGACGACCGCCAAGCCTATCCCTTGCCCACTCACCGTTTCATCTGCACGATACCCACGCTTTAAGACATGCTCAAGCTTATCCTCCGGAACGCCGGGGCCGTCATCTTCAATCGTAACTTCAAGCTTGCTATCAACATCATTCTGAATATTCCTGGCACTGATATAAACTCTATTTTCACTCCATTTATAAGCGTTTTCCATTAAATTCCCCAACATTTCCAATAAATCGCCTTCGTCACCGATAAACACCACTTCGCTGGCAATGGAAAAGCTTGAGTTTACTTTTTTATCCGCATACACTTTTTGCAAGGTATTGCTGAGTCTTTGCACCACCTTTAACACGGATACCGGACCCGCCAGCGTCATATGCGGTGACGATGCTGCCCTCTCCAATTGGTATCCAATTATTTGCCGCATGCGTTCCACTTGCTCTTTGACATTAATTTTCCAATCCTCGCCTTGCATGTCCGCTTCACTTGAACTGACTAAAACGGCTAAAGGTGTTTTTAAACTATGGGCTAAATCACCGAGTGAATTGCGAAATCGCTCCTGACGAGCGCGCTCAGATATAATTAATTGATTGATACTATCCGTTAAACTCAAGATTTCTTTAGGGTATTTTCCCGC
>QILK01000003.1 GCA_003233345.1 Gammaproteobacteria bacterium
TTACTTATCGATATCGAGGTCAGAAATGGCTGTTGTGCATGATCCCTTAAAATCGCCTGAAGGGCGAACCGAAGTAAAAAATACCACCTGTTATATGTGCGCTTGCCGGTGTGGAATTCGTGTCACCCTGCGTGATGGCGAAATTCGTTATATCGAAGGTAACCCGGATCACCCGCTTAATCAGGGTGTGATTTGTGCCAAGGGCGCATCAGGTATCATGAAGCAATATTCACCGGCGCGCTTGACCAAGCCACTTAAGCGTAAAGCAAACGCTGAACGCGGTGATGCGGATTTTGAGGTCATTAGTTGGGACGAAACATTTGATATTTTACAGCAAAGGTTAAAAAAAATACGGGAAACTGACCCTAAAAAGTTCGCCTTGTTTACCGGTCGCGATCAAATGCAGGCACTAACCGGGCTATTTGCCAAGCAATTTGGTACCCCGAATTATGCAGCTCACGGCGGCTTTTGCTCGGTGAATATGGCGGCGGGTATGATTTACACCTTAGGTGGCTCTTTTTGGGAATTTGGTGGCCCGGATCTGGATCGTGCCAAGTTATTTATTATGATTGGTACCGCTGAAGATCACCACTCCAATCCGTTAAAAATAGCGTTATCGAAATTCAAACGTAAGGGCGGTCGTTTTATATCGGTGAATCCGGTGCGCACTGGCTACTCTGCGATTGCAGACGAATGGGTGCCGATAAAACCCGGGACCGATGGTGCATTGTTTTTAGCCTTGATTCACGAACTTATCCGAACCGGATTGTATGATCGGGATTTTCTGGTGCAATACTCAAATGCGGCTGAGCTTGTGACCATTGATGAAGAAAGTGATGATTCCGGTTTGTTTGTGCGCACTGATATTCCTCGCGATCCGGATTGCTTTGACCCGCAGGATCGGGCCTGGTGGGACAGGTTAACGGATAAGCCGGTTGCCGCAAGAAAAAAAAACACCGATCCGTATCTGCTTGGAGCGTTCACGATGGCTGACGGTCGTCATGTAAAACCGTCATTCCAGTTATTAAAAGAACGCGTCGAGTGTTATACGCCAGCATGGGCCAGCGAAGTGACCGGGATTTCCGAAGAAACCATTAAGCGCCTTGCCTACGAAATGGGTATCACCGCGCGTGATGAAAAAATTGAGCTACCGATTGCCTGGACGGATGTTTGGGGTAAAGATCATGATACGGTTACCGGTAATCCCGTGGCCTTCCATGCAATGCGTGGACTGGCGGCACACTCAAATGGTTTCCATACTATTCGTTCATTATCGATACTGATGACGATGCTGGGTACGATTGATCGCCCGGGTGGGTTTAGGCATAAAGCGCCGTTTCCAAGACCGATTCCGCCTTGTGCCAAGACACCCAATTCAGCAGACGGCGTAAAGCCCAATACACCCCTGGGGGGTATGCCATTAGGCTGGCCAGCATCACCGGATGATTTATTTGTCGATGACCAGGGCGGGCCAGTGCGAATTGACAAGGCTTTTTCTTGGGAATATCCATTGGCCGCACACGGATTAATGCAAAATGTGATTACCAATGCCTGGCGTCATGATCCTTATGCCATCGATACGTTGCTTATTTTTATGTCCAATATGGCGTGGAATTCAACGATGAATACCACCGAAGTCAGAAAAATGTTGAATGATAAAGACGATAACGGTGACTATAAAATCCCTTTTTTAGTCGTCTGTGATACCTTTCAATCAGAAATGGTAGCCTATGCCGATTTGGTTTTACCCGATACCAGTTATCTTGAGCGCCACGATGTTATGAGTATGCTTGATAGACCTATATCCGAATTCGAGGGGCCAGTTGATGCGGTGAGAATTCCGGTGTTACCGCCAAAAGGCGAAAGCAAGCCGTTTCAAGACGTATTGGTTGAGCTTGCTTCGAGATTAAAGCTACCCGCATTTACCAATGATGATGGTTCGCGAAAATATCGCAATTATCCCGATTTTATCATTAATTACGAAACTGAGAAGGGCTCTGGTATCGGTTTCCTCGCGGGCTGGCGTGGCAAAGGTGGCGAGAAGTTTATGAAAGGCGAACCCAACCCGAACCAATGGGAGATGTATGAAAAAAATAACTGTGTTTTCCAATACGAGATGCCCAGATCTTTTCAATATATGCGTAACTGGAATCGCGGCTATTTAAACTGGGCGCAGGAACATCGTTTGCTACGTTATGCTGAGCCGATCAATATTCATATCTATTCAGAAGTGTTGCAAAAATTTCGTCTGGCAGGACAAGGAAAGTGGGAGGGTAAGCAGCCGCCGGAAAAACTACGCAAGCGTGTCGAAACTTATTTTGATCCGTTACCGTTTTATTTCGAACCACTGGAAAATCAGTTAACTGACAAGCAACTTTATCCATTGAACGCAATTACCCAACGCCCGATGGCGATGTATCATTCCTGGGATTCGCAAAATGCCTGGTTGCGGCAGATTCATACCTATAACTTTATGCATGTACACCCGAAAACGGCCCAGGCGCAGGGCGTTAATGATGGCGACTGGATGTGGGTGGAATCGATGCACGGAAAAGTGCGTTGCTTGTGTCGGTATAGTGAGGCCGTGGAGCCAGGCACTATCTGGACATGGAATGCGATCGGTAAATCCAAAGGTGCCTGGGGTTTGTCAGAAAAAGCCAATGAATCTGAGCAGGGTTTTTTGTTAAATCATGTGATTGCAGAAGAACTGCCTAAAAATGAAGACGGAGAGCATTTATCCAATTCCGATCCGGTGACCGGGCAAGCGGGTTGGTTTGACGTGCATGTGAAAATCTATCCCGTTGGTGAGGATGAGCCGCAAACCACCTGGCCGCAATTTAAAATGATGAAAAAATTGCCCGGCACTGAAACAGCGCGGAAATGCCTCGGTTTTTTTGCCGGATTGTTTAATAACAACAAGAGGAATGGGCAATGACACAACTTGCGTTAGTCATCGATCTGAATGTCTGTGTTGGTTGTCATGCCTGTGTCACCAGCTGTAAAGAATGGAATACTTCGGGGTCGGCCGGTTTTTTAACGGATGAAAATCCTTATGACAGAGACCCGACTGGAACTTTTTTTAATCGTGTACAAACGTTTGAAGTTGGTGAATATCCACATACGGAAACGGTGCATTTCCCCAAGAGTTGCTTGCATTGCGAAGATCCTCCATGTGTCCCCGTGTGTCCAACCGGCGCGAGTTATAAAAGAGAGGAGGACGGTATCGTCCTGGTGGATTATGATAAATGCATTGGTTGCCGGTATTGCTCGTGGGCCTGTCCCTATGGCATGCGGGAGATCGATGAAACGCAGAAAGTCATGAAGAAGTGTACTTTATGCGTAGACCGTATTTATGATGAAACACTACCAGAATCAGAGCGCAAGCCGGCTTGTGTCTTAGCGTGTCCGACCAGTGCACGTTTGTTTGGTGATGTTCATGATTCAGAGTCGGTAGTATCCATCGCAATACGCGAAGAAGGCGGTTATGCATTAATGCCGGAATGGGGAACGAAACCGGCCAATCACTATTTACCCCGGCGTAAAAATCGAAAATATATTCATGAAGATGAGTTGGTGCGCGCAGATAATCCACTTAAAAAGGAACAACGAGGCCCGAGTGCACCTGTGGATGAGCCTACTCTGGATGATAGTACTTCATGGTAATAATAATTCTATATAGTCAAACTGGAAAGATTAATCAATGAACCCGGCATTTAGCGTAATTTTTCTAACCACTCTGATTGGCGTTGGCCAGGGTATGTTCCTGGCGATGTTTACCGGACAAAGTTATTCTGCGGTCGAGTTACTTTCCACGCAAATTAGCCCGGTTTTTTATGCGACAGGTAGTTTGATCGCGTTAGCATTTTTGATTGCAGGACTAGTGGCATCGTTTTTTCATTTAGGCAGACCGGAACGGGCGTGGCGATCGGCATCGCAATGGCGCACTTCCTGGTTGTCGCGCGAAGTCATTGTGCTACCGGTGTTAATGGCTTTTATTTTTCTATATAGTGTCATGCATTTTTTTGCTTGGGATATGCTTTTGTTTTCAGTGCAATCCGGTGCGCGCTTGTATCTCTCGTTGGTGGTCGGCATCATCGGTATGATGATGACCTTTGCCTTGTTTGTTTGCACCGGGATGATCTATGCCGGGATCAAGTTTCTACAGGAATGGGCGAGTCCACTGACGGTGGTTAATTATATTTTATTGGGAACCGCATCCGGTTTTACACTGTCAACCGCTTTTGCCAGCATCAGTGCGCCTGATCTTATGCGTTTTTATGGTATTTGGACGCTAATTATTACCGCTTTTGCGCTGATTAGCCGGGTAATATCACTGTTTCGCAATTCGCGAATAAAGGCAAAATCAACGATACAGACCGCGATTGGTGTACGCCATAGCAAGATTGAGCAAAAATCGATGGGATTTATGGGTGGTGCGGCGACGACGCGCGATTTCTTTCATCACCGCACATTATTATTCTTAAAAAATATCAAATGGATATTCCTGATATTGACCTTTCCATTGCCGATGATCCTGCTATGGGTCGGAATGGTAAATACCAGCACCAGTCTTCTATTACTGGCATTTATAGTACAATATCTGGGCTTGCTAGCAGAACGTTGGTTTTTCTTCGCTCAAGCCAACCATCCGCAAAATTTATACTATCAGACGGTTTAACAAAATTGAGTTGGTGGTTTAAATTTCTGGCTATAGATTAGCCTGACTATAAATTAGCCCGAGGAAAAAACGTATTCAATTTCGATTTCGCCTTGTGTACCGGGTTCAGGTTGATAGAGAAACTTTGCATTGTCTGAATACCAGTCAGTAAAGACTTCTTTCTTGATATTACCAGCCAGGCTATATTTTCTCACGGTTTTGCCATAGTTTAAAATAACCAGCTTTGCCTTGCCGTTGATTTTGCCGGTAATTTTTAGCGATATTCCATCAACGTAACCTTGGTCCCGTTTTTTATTAAGAACAAAATCAGTTTCCCTACTGGCATCGTTAATCGTGTGTATGCGTGGCTCATAATTTGTGCAGGACGTGAGTGACAGGGCAAGTCCGGTAAAAATAATGAGTAGGAAATAAAGTTTATGAGTTCGGTATGACACTGACAAATAGCTCCCAAAAAATTAAGTTAATAATTGACATTTCAATCTTTAAACGTTGTTAAACCAAGATCGGGTCGGGGTAGGATTTTTTAATTAACATACTAATTTTGAAGAGGTATTTGTTTATTTTTGACGACAAAAGGCGTCAGAATCGCTTGACCCACTACAGATCAATAGCAACTTGGGTATTTGTTCAGGTTATTGCCTTGAATTACTAGATTTATCTCTTAAAATTATGGAATGTGTAGCGCTTTTGGTCACAAATCGGTTACACTATATGGCGCTACATTCTATCTTGGTTTTTATTGGAATTTCTCTTCAGATTGCTCCTGTTGATTACCTCGGAAGACTTGTAACACCCTTAATTTAGAACTTTTATGAGGCAATTATCATGGCAACAGGAACCGTTAAATGGTTTAACGAATCCAAAGGTTTCGGCTTTATTTCTCCTTCGGATGGGAGTAAAGACGTATTTGTACACTTTTCTGCGATCGCCAGTTCGGGTTTTCGCACTTTAACAGAAGGTCAATCCGTGACCTTTGATGTAGAAAATGGACCTAAAGGCCCACAAGCAGTAAACGTGCAGGCCTAGCTTCTTTCTCGTTTGTTGTGGGTAAACCCCGCAAGTGTTTGTGGGGTTTACTTTTGCACCAGGCTATTGAAAAGCTGGACGCGAAGACGTTTGTGAGCAATAGTTTAAGGTGATATTCAAAAGATTTCGCAGTTGTGGCCATTAGGCGCACACTGTTTAAACTGACTCCCGGTATTATAATTTATGTTTGATTCTATCAATGATGCGAGACTATCTGTGAGTGCGCTAAAGGATACCCTTGAGGGTAAGGATGCGTTTGCTGAGTCTGAAGTATTCGAAATTATTGTTGCACTGCGGCAGGTATTTGACCTGGCGGATGCTGTGAATGAAAAAGATCAGGTTCTTTCTCCCGATGAAATTACCGATATTGGTGACAAGGGGTTAATGCTCATTGATAAACTGGTATCCGAGCTGTCATCAGAAAAACTGGATTCTGAAAAACAGGATGTTGAGCAAGTGGCGCTGGTTATCGCCCAGTGGGTTATTGCGCACAACGGTGTGCTGGAAAATATTCAGTCTGTCGTCGATGGGCTGGCTTATTTGGCTAACGAAATGAACGACAAGGTTGCGCATTCGCAATTGGCAACGTTTATGGGTCAGGTAGCACAGGCGTGTACTGATGTTATCAAGCATGATTTGGATAATTCCAATTCACTAAGACCGTGGCGGATACTTAATATTAATCGCGGTATTGTTGCCACGCGTAGCCATGATCTTGATGTCATGGCAACGGCATTTTCTGAACTCATTAAAGCCATACCGATGGATGCACCCGGATTTTTTAAAGAGGGGCTGACTGAGATGGTGCGCTTGAATTATCCTGAGCCTGTCAGAGAATTAATGCGCGAATACTATGATCGTACCGCGTTGCCATCCGTTCACTAGATCTGGATAACGATAAATCTGTTGAAAAATTAAAACATAATTACCATTTGATCATAATCGCAATATTCAGGTTTTATCTTATTAATCAATAAGTTAAAAATTTTGTTTTGCTGGAAGTCATGCTCGTAATTAGTTACTCTATTGTGACCTTGTTATGGTTTATATCGCAACGGAATGCGACTTTTTTCCACTTACTCTTATTTTTTCTTCAATGTCGACAAACACTCAAATAAATTAAGCCGTTTCTGGCCGCGTATCGACAAGGTATTAGCGCAAACACCAATGCAGATTTTTCACCTGGTTAGTAGCCCGGACTTCGCGTAGCGAACGCCGGGAAAAAAGAATAAGATTCGAAATTCAATTAGCAGTCTGCACAAGGCAGTCGGTAGCTGACTAAGACAGGGGAAAATAGGGTATTCGTTCTCCCGGCATTCGCTGCGCGAAGTCCGGGCTACTTATTTCATACTTACCCAGTTTCTGTACGACGTTCAGGCTACCGGTGAAAATAAAAAGATATTATCAAGCTGGGTGTCGAGCGGTTACGTGCCGAAATGGAATATACAGCGATTGCTGGGTATCTCCGGTAATGAGTTTACATTGCCAGATTTACAGAATACTTACGAGCTAATCCTGGGAGAGAAACTTAATAAAACATCTTTCCGGCGTGGGCTTGCGCGTTATAACATTGTGTAGGAAAGCGGACGCATGGCCGCAAGCAAAGGCCACCGACCAGCGAAATATTATCAGTTTACGCTGGATGCAAAGCAGTCACTATTTTTTCCCAGAAGTATTGTCCGATCTTTGAGTTAAAAATTTTGTTAACGCCTACGGCGTTTAGGCGAACGTTTTGCACGTAGTGCGCAGACAACCAAGCGTTTGCGTTGGTCCTTAAGCCTTATTGTTCCTGCTTGGCATGTGCAATTTTTACTAATAATGCCGTCTATTTTAAATGCGCCTTCAGGACAGACAAGCTCGGCAGATGCAGATTGCATTGCAGCCAATGATGTACCGAGTAAAATCATCAGAGATAAATAACATTTCTTCATATTGGCGCCTTTGGGTGTGTCAATTATTCAGCTACCTGGGTATTTTAGGTCTTTCGATGAAAAAATCCACTAATGTTTGGTGAGTTGTTCTATGTAGCTAGGTAACAGCCACTTATTTGTTGTTATCGTTAATCTTAAATGCAGGGTGTTTATATTAATGCTGAAGCAGATGAGAAAAAACAGCGGGGCGCAGAATTTATTGCTACTTAGCGCCCGTTTACGTTCACATTATTTTAGACTATTATAATATTCTATTTAACATTTTTTGTTCGACTTTTGGCCATCTTATGTTCGTCAAAATTTCAACATTATATTGATAATACCATTAGAATTATTTGACGTTTTCGTTCAGAGGTATACAATTCCCCAGATCAGGTCTAGCTCGCGTATTTATAAATGATTCGCGTCTAATATACTGGCTAAAACCATTTTATCTGGTGACAGTTTATTCAATAGTTTGCAAAAGCATCGTCATTGCTTTTTGAATTGGTGTTGTCATTTCAGTCAACTAGTTGGTATTGATGATATAGACAGGTGAGTTCTTGCGAATAATAAAAAAGTCATTTCCAAAAAATTTAATATTATGTTCCATATTTCGGATCATTATAGGGAAAGAAGCGACCGCAGTATTGAAAGTATTTAAGCATATCATTAGTTATTTTTGGAGAAGTATCATGGTTTTTCCGGGGGTAGTGCGTAAGAGTGTATTAGTGGTGATAGGTGGTTCCATAATCGTTCCTGGGTGGGTATCTGGCGACACCCTATACGACAAACAGTTTAAGGACCGAATGGAGCAGGCCATTGCCGGTGATAGGAAGGCTCAATACAAACTCGGGTTGGCTTATTTACGTGGCAGCGAAGTAAAGGTAAGCCTTGGAAAAACAATACACTGGTTTAAAAAAGCGGCCAATAAAGGTCATGTTAAAGCGATGCATAAACTGGGAGTTATCTATAGTACGGATCAGTACGGTTACAAAAATCGGAAATTGGCGTTTCAAATGTTTAAACGCGCTGCCGATAAAAATCATGGCTTATCCCAATATGAAATCGCACGTTTGTATTCAAGTGGGCTTGGTGTCGCGCGCAATGCCGAAAACGCGAAACGATATGCTCGTCTGGCCAGTAAAAACAATATCGCCGATGGGCGTTATCTGCTGGAAAAATTGAATAAAACCACAAAAACCACAAAAACCAAAAAAGTCACAAAAAAAGCGTCAGGATCTACTAGACACAATAATACCAATATTGCTCGTAGCAAAAAACCGTTCGATCTAGGATCGATAAAATTCGTCAATGCTAATACAACGCGGAAATATCTTATGTCAGGTAAATGGAATAAAAACGGCCTGCCAGCAAAATATTTGCCTTCAAATAAGAACTTGTGTCAAATTGCGGGGAGTAATATCAAGTGCTTGTCAGAAAAACTACAAATGGAAAATGATACCTTTAGAGGGATTTTTCGGGTGCATAGTTTAATTTCAAATATCCACTCCAAGGGTTCATTCAATATTAATTATCGACTTGAATATTTATCCGTATCGCCAATCGAAAAAAGCGAATTTGAGGCAGAAGACGAAGTGCCCAATTTAGGGTGGGAAAAATCGCGTTCCCGATTGCGTTGTAAAATTCTTGGTAGTAACAAAGTAAAGTGTTACTCGGATAATTTACAGATTGAACGATTTTACCGTCAAAAAATTTAGCGGTTTTGATGTGGTATATGTTATCAAAAGCGTCGAGAGTAGGACAGTCTTCATATTTTAGATACCTTATCGGGAGGCGTCCATATATGTCCTTGCATATAGTTTTTAGAAGACCCATTTTAAACTTGATGCGTCATGGTTTAAAATTTTTGAGTTGCAAATCTTTCACGGCTTTGAAGTGTTTTATATTACTTGAAACAAGTGCCATATTATTTTCAACCGCCGTCGCTGCTATAATGGCATCCCCGGCTCTCATGTTTGACGATAGCGAATACTCTTCAACATATATCAATGCTCGGTGCCCTATGTTCTGAGAGAACGGCAATATAGAAAATTCGAATTCGCAGATAAAATCTTTTACGTATTTATGTTGCGTTTTGTTCTTTGCTCCTTGAAGTAATTCCATATAACTTTGAATCGAAAGATACCTGTCTTCATCTTTCTCAATAAGTTTAGCTGCTTTTTCATTTCCTCTTTGAACCCAAATCAGAATATCTGTATCAAAGATCATGTCGAGGCTTTCTTAAATTATCCAATTCACCCAAAACTGTTTCTTTAGGATTCCTGTGCATGCCAAAAAAAGGATGATCTTTAACTTTTAAGACGGACTTTTCTCTAGCCGGCTTAATGATGCCTTTGATTTTCCCATGATACAAAACTGTGACGCTTTCATTTCTATCAAGTGCTTTCAGGATATCACTTGTTTTATATCTTAAATCTACGATTGATGCTTTCATAACTGTTCCTACGATAACCTGTATATGACTACTTATTGTAGACATTTTAGAGGCTAATACAAGCGTTAAATATTTTCCGAAAAATCAATCGATTACCTTGGTTTTGGAAGATTCACAGCACATAGCACCATGTGCATCAGATTTCTGAAGTTCAATTTTTTCAAGAAGCTCACTACATTCGGGAGTATTCTTTAATGATGACTCTATGCGGTTTCGCCGTGTTATATGTTCTCAAACGCGTTGAGAATGGGGCTGTCTGCGGATTTTGGCAAAGAATCAGACGGGCCGTGCAATGTTGTCAATGCGTTGCGAATTTCATTTAGCAGTAATATTCGCTGATTGATATCATCAATTTCCCCCTTTAAATTGCTTTTTTCATCGTTAGCCTGGCTATTGGAAATTTCTTTTAACGGAAGAAATTTCAGCGTTTTGTAATGCAATTAAAGACATCACCCCAGAAAGTAGATAGACCTGACATTTGTAGTAAACCAGATTAGTGTAATATTTGATTATCATATTGCACCAACGAACTTCCATAAGAACGGCAATCTTCTCTATTTGATTGCTTATATTCGTGCAGTAGTGACATTTACAATAGTTAGATCCGGCATGTCTTAGTATTTTTGCTCTGATTACATAAGTTAAATAATAGTATTTCTTGCTTCATCTAGTGTTATCATCATGGTCATGCTGTTAGAATTTGACTCACAAAAACCCCAGTACTGATAAAAATTTTTAGCTTTTTCCGATATCGCATGTACAAGCAACGCTCGGATTCCTACTTGGTCAGCAACAATAATCGTACGTAAAATAGCGTCTTTCAGCAGCCCCGTTCCAATTTGTTTACTCTGCCATTTAGCATCTACGGCCAACCTACCCAGTGTCATTACTGGGATAGGGTCAGGCATATTCCGGCGCACCTTCCCTGAAGTGTCTTCTCTGGCGATGGCACCTGCTGCTAATGAATAATATCCGACGACGGTATTATTTTGACAAACTAAAAATGTACGAGAAGCTCCACTCGATTCATTTTTTATAGCTCGACGTTCTAACCAGTCATTTAACGTAGCATCTCCACAATCAAAAGTTGTAACATTATGAGTACCAATAATAGGAACGGGGGCACTTATTCCCATGGTGCCTTGCGTTTCATTAATTTATACAGCGCTGGATTATCTTTGACCGGTGCATCCAGTATTTTCATAAACGCATTAAAATCGGTACCATTGAAACTAAAAAAACATTGATCTAGAAGAACATTCTCGGCTTCGCGACAAACTGTTTCGAGCATGAAATCTGAACGATTTTTACCTAAAATATCAGATAATCGTCCTGTTGCAGAGAGTGGGGAAGTCGCGTCAAGATTTTAGCTAGATACCCTAGAAATTAACGTGAAATATGACTGCGCTCCGTGATGGGGCTTTAGATTTCAGGGTGTCCCCAATGATCTTTGATCTTTAAATGATCTTTTAAATACTAGTTTATTAGTAATAAACTGGTATAATGGTACGATTGTGCTACAATGTATCAAGGTAAAACAAAGTCTTAAGGCGATAATATGGTTATTTCAAACACAGTTATAAATTTAGTATCACAAATTCCCCGAGGGCAATTGTTTGGGTATCGTGATTTATCACCTTCGAAAAAGGCACCCGGCATGGTTATGCGCGTCCTTAGCCAAATGGTTAAAGACAACAAAATTAAACGCTTTGCAAAAAATCAATATTATTTGCCAGAACCAGGGGTAGTAAAACCAAGTTTAAAACCATCACCCAGTGAAATATATCGTTCAATCATGTTTAACGGTAAAAACCAGGTTGGTTATGTAACTGGGTATTCTTTATATAATAAATTGGGACTAACAACGCAGGTGCCGATGGTGATTACAATAGCACTAGAAAAGTATCGAAACGATGTAGATTATGGGTATGTGCGAATTAGCTTTGTAAAAGCACGGGCGCCAATAAAATCTGAAAATATACAGCTGTTACAATATCTGGATGTCATTCGGACTTTTAAAAAAGTACCCGATGCTAGTGATACAGAGGTGCTTAAAGCAATAGGGAAAAAGCTTCTGTTATTAAGTAACGCTGATCTCGAAAAAATACAGCGACTAGCCATCAAATATTACAATCCTGCTACAGTGGCTGTATTAGGCCTTTTATTATCAGACAATAAAACATCTATTTTGTCAGCATTAAAAAATTTGTTAAACCCAGTGACGCAATTTAAATTACGATTAAGTGAGAAGGATTGGCAGAATAAAAAGGAATGGAATATAGTATGAATTTACATGCGGATGAAAAGTTATTTGGTGAAATTCTAAGGGAATCATCAGTTTATTTAGGAATACCTATTCATTACCTGGAAAAAGATTATTGGGTTACAAAGTCGTTGAATAAACTATCCGAGTCTGAATATTCAGAAAATATTGTGTTCAAAGGTGGTACGTCACTTTCCAAGGCGCATAAAATAATAAACAGGTTTTCTGAAGATATCGACCTGGCTATACTTGATATAGAACAGTCAGGTAATCAAATAAAAAGGCTTTTGAAAAAAACGGAAAATACAATGACGGAGGGCTTGTCTTACAATGAAAATCATCCGCAGGAATCAAAAAAATCATCTTTTCGGAAAACCGTATATGATTACCCAAAAATCACTAATGCTACCGATTATGGCGAGGTATCAAATTTTATTCTAATTGAAGTTAACTCATTTACAAAACCCGTGCCTTTTTCACAAAAGGTAATTAATTCTTATATTGGAGAATTTTTGTTTGAACATAATAGAAGTGATTTGATTAGTAAATATGACCTCCATTCATTCTCTCTAAATACCCTAGATGTAGAGAGAACGCTTATTGAGAAAATAATGGGGATAGTAAAATATAGCTATTTAGAAGACTATGAAAATGTTTTTTTAAATAAAATAAGGCATTTTTATGATATTTCGTTAATTTTGAGAAGGGATAAATATGCTGATTTTCTAAAATCAGATGGCGCGGTTAAATTACTTAATGATGTTGTCATTGCAGAAGATAATATACCAGGAAAATTTAAAAAAGATTGGCTAAAAAACCCGTTAAGTGACGCTAAAATATTTACGTGTTCTGATGCAATAGTACCAAAATTGTCGAAATATATTCAAGGTGACTTTAGGAAGATGGTTTTTGACCAGAGCCTTCCAGATGTTGACGAAATCACTGATATTCTTAAAAATATTTGGAGCACTTTGTCGATATATGACAAATTACGCGAGACCACTTAAAACTGAGGTCCTTCGTAGTCGTGACAAGGGTGCTGATATTACTGATTAAGTAGTATGTTTTTATATGGATAATGAAAAGTAAAAAGAAATTATTTTATTTGAAATATTTTGGTATTTTTTTGTCGCCTCCTGCGACGTTATCAGGGGTTTCACTCTTTCACATAAGGAGATCGTAGCATGACAGACTAGACCTTAAAGATGATGAGCGTGCTGAACTAGCTGGCTTGCTTATTGAAAGTTTAGATGATGACGTTGAAGAAGGCGTTGAACCTACCTGGCGACAGGAAATTGAGCGACCTGTTTGTGTATTGAAAACGGCAATCCAGCCCCCTAGCAAAAGTTCTACGGCTTAACACCAATATAGTGACAAACTTTCACAACCAATTTTTCTAAGTTCATCCTAATTGCTTTAACTTGGTTTTGTGGTCAATTTTCAGATAATCGTCCTGTTGCAGAGAGTGGGGAAGTCGCGTCAAGATTTTAGCTAGATACCCTAGAAATTAACGTGAAATATGACTGCGCTCCCGTGATGGGGCTTTAGATTTCAGGGTGTCCCCAATGATCTTCGTCTAGCGATTGTAAAATTGTGTCGATTGAATATCTTGGATACACTGGATTTAACTCTATAGTTAAAATTATAATACCATCTAATATACATTCGTATAATTTATATTACAATACCGTCTACTATATATTATAAGGCTGTTCAATATAAATTGAACTACCGATTTTAGTATAATAATACTTGATTATTTTCCTATATTTCAAGGTGATTAAAATAATAATATAATGAGTCACAAAGCGAGTATGGGTTATAAGAAAAGGTGCTAATTTAAAATGTAAGTATTTACAAGAATAATGCGAATAAAAATTCAAATATCTTTAGTATCCCCGCCGGCCTTGATGCGTTCTATGCAGATGAAGTCTAATTGATTGATCCAGTCCCCCGACACGGAATTTTTTATAAGCCTGCCGCCAGTTCAGGATGGAAAAACAGTAAATGATAGCCACTATCATGTTGGGAATGGGGTTTTATTCGGATTTTACTCTACCTACTCTCAGGGCTTTGTGAGTGCAGTAGTCACATATATTTTTAATCATTGATAATTATCGGTGTGTCCAGTATATTTCCTTTAACCTATACTAATTAGTCATGCCCCCATGCAACAACTAAAAAACCATGAGATACTGCAGCGTTTGGAGAGTGAGCCTCATACGGTGTCTCAGCTAGCAGATATTCTAAAAACAAACAAGCCACATGTATTGCATGCTGTGGTATTGAATATAAAAAACCAAATTCTCAATGGTATATCAAAGAAATTAGTAAAAGAACTACTTGATTTACTACCAAAAAAAATTGACGCACTATTACAAGAATCCCAGTTAGAGCTTGCCTTATTATACAGGTATATAGATTCCCCAGTGTTACCAGAATGGAAAATACTTTCCAATAACAATAAGGTTTATAATGCGTGGATTCAAACAGCGCTAGTTTGTGGTGAGTTATCTTACTTGGATAATGTTGATTCTATCGACTTTTACCATGCACTAGAGACATTGTCCTGGACGGAAATTAAACAACCGGAAGTAGTTTGGAATTACCTTCGTCAAAGCAAAGATATAGAGATTATTCATATTTTGATTAGGAGTTCATCGCAAATCATTCTTTCGGGAGCAATTAATCACAAGAGTGTTTATGACTTTTTGGTTTCTAACTTGGAAACTGACGATCCACAAAAAATTGAGCTAGTTATAAATCAGTTATCCAAACCATGGGGCTTGGATTGCTCATTACCTATAGAAAAACTAACTAAAATGGTAACTGGTAGTGCTGATATTGCCATCGGTGCAATTAACTTGCTGTGCTCACATCAACAATTTGATGGCCTATGGAAATTTATCGAGACATCAGAAATCGCGAAAGTACAGTGCCTTTTGAAGTGGTCCGGTGAATACGCATCATATAGCCATATGAGTGACTTAATTTATATAGCGAAGTCCAATACCAGCGCCTATGGATCACAGCTCATCGAATGTTTATTCAAAATGACACGCCGCGGAATAAGAATAGCGAACAAACATATAGACGATCTATTTAGTATAAGTCGTTCGTTAGAAATTACAGAGGCATATCGTTTAAAATCAATTGTGCAGCAACGTAGTAAAACGTGGATTGCTTGCTTGCAAAAATTAAACTTCCAAGATTCAAGTTGGCCATTACAAATTAAGATGTTGGGATTAATGGCCCCTCATAGCAAAAACTATTTGGTGTCTTTACTTGAAAATGAGGCAGCTGAGTCTTGGCAAAGAAAAATCATCAAGGCCGTAGGAAAAGCAGAGATTGCAGACGCTCAGAACAACTTACTGAAAAAATTAGATGAATACCCTGAAAATGTTTTAGAAGCATTAAATGCCATAATTTCCGATAAGATTATAAGAAAACTTCTACAAGGTTTAGAAAATTCTGGATGGTCAAAGAAAACAAAATCACTAGTCCAATCATTTCTACTAGTAATGGGAGTGGATCCATATGATATATATAATCATATTGAGACAAGAGATATCAGTTCGAATAATATAGCGCATATACTGATCACATCAACGCCACCATCACAGTCGTTTGATTTGCTAGTTGATATTATCGAACAGCCGCAGCATTCGGCACGATTAAATGCCATCGAACGATTACGACTCTGGCCACATTCTAAAACAATCGATGTGTTGGCTCCACTTTTAGCTGATCCAGAAAAGGAGGTGCGCGAAAAATCTTTAGCTACCATTAACTATATTGTTAGTCAGTTATTTATCAACCACTATCGAAATCCTGTTGCGCTAACTAAGTCCTTGTATGAGCATGAAACTCAGGAAATGGTCGTGGCAAATTGTATTTTAGATAAGCTACCCAATGTATCGGAAAATCATCAGCAGCTGTTAATAGAGCAATTAGCACTATTAAAAATAGACTCTCCTCTTAAATTAGTACCATGGATTCAACATAAGTCCGAAAATATTCAAAAATGGGTATTAACTGCCATTCAAAATAATCCAGAGCCTGAGCTGATATCAGTTATTTATCCTTTTCTAAAAACCGACAATATTTACTTACTTAGGCCGGCGATCAATGCAATTGCAGCAATGGGTATTCAGGAATTAGATTCCGAAATTGCAGTGTTGTTGGATCACCCTAACATGAATATTAAGAAAACCGCTGCGCACGCACTCACTAAAATAGCAACGAAACGTGTAATTCAGCCGATACTAAATTGGTTACAGCATCATGATAACCCTGGATTAAGAGAGACATTGATCATGGGGTTGAAGAGAATAACGGGTGATGAATATCCCCAAGCTATATGGGCAGCATTAGAAACATGCTCAACCCAGAGACATCGTCGTTTACTACTACTTGTATTAAAGGGAAGTATTGATGTACGAAGTTTATTACAATGGATAAATCGCAGACCGGAGTTATCGTATGAGTTGTGCCAATTTATTCGTGATGAGGGGCTAGATAGCCAGTATAACCTGAAAGCGTTTTCTCAGTACCTGGGCGTCGCCATTGAAGCGCCCCATGAGACTAAACTAACAGTCAGTTCAATTAAGTTTCGAACTCCTATCAATACTCTCTCTTATCTATTAGATGCTGCGTCAAATAAAATCGAATGGCAACTAAGTTGGGAGAATCTATTAGATCAACTAAAATTAAATTTAAATATTAAGCTGTTACTTCGGGCGAGATTATCAGATTTTTGTATGCTATTAACACATCAAGATCATCGAATTCGGGACTTGTTCAAGCGGTTATTATTAGAATTAAAATCATCACTATTGACTACTGAATTAATATTGGTCAATTCTTTTATTCGAGATGCGTTAAAACAAAATAATATCCCTCTTGATGAAGGTATGGCGCTATTGCATATCAGCCATGCCGAACTATCCGAGGAAGAAGCGGTTCTTGCTATAAAATTAGAAAATCAGGTCTTAAGAAGATGGGCACTCAATTTTCTACTACCCTCTAAGTTGAATAAAGAAGATTTATTACGTTTTGCGCAATCCAATGATTCCATTCTAGTCCAGTTCGGTTTAAAGGGCCTGCTTTATCATCGTGAATACAATACATTATTTGATTTGGTAGTTGTTAGTCCAGAAAACATTATTCAGCAATTAAAGCAGTGCTGGGATAGAGAACCTGAGTTTACCATTGAGTATTTACTTAGCTATCTTAATAAAACTAGTGACCTATCTATTCAGTTAGAATTTAATCGTTGGTTATCCCAGTATCGCGCAGATAATGTGGCGTTCTATTTTCTATCACACCTTAGTCATAAAAATTTTATGGTTCGTGATTTATCTGAAGATTATATACGGAAAAATCCTTCGCAAGAACAAAAACAACATTTGCTCACCCTGCTGGAATCAGATTCACTTGAAGTAAGAAAATCAGCGGCACGATTATTACTAATTCAGTCGAATAGTGACATTAGAAATAGGATAATTACCAATTATTTAGATGGTCAGTTAGGTGAAATGCACGGGTTACAGATTTACGAATCAGACCTTGCGCAACTTCAAAAACTTGGACTAGGCAATTCAAAATACTATATAAAATTACTTGTGCAGTCCAAATTGCCTACAGAGATCCTTATGAGACAACTACTGGATATTTGGCATAACGGATCAGAAGATATACAAGAGCAAGTAGCGAAGGAACTGAAGGGATTACCTGTAAATACAGTATTTGGTACATTACTAGCTGATGGCCAAATTACTACCGAGACAATCGATATTATTGGTATTCCAACTACAATTCCAAACGAACTCGTATACCAATTACAAGAAACTTCAACTCACTATAGATCCATATTATATTTGTTACAAAAATGGTCGGAGAAGGGTGTTCTATTAGATCACCCGGATATCTACCGGTATTTAATGGATCTACATACGGCACAACCGGAGCCTCTTACGCTTAAGCTTTTGGGCTGCGTGGTACAATGGAAGAATATTCGATTAGCAAAAGAACTGTTTAATTACTTGAGAAAATGGTGTTCGCATAAAAAACTAGCTAAACAAGCAAATGAGTCGATTTTTAAGGGTATAAGCTATTTACCCTTACATGATCAAGTACCATTTCTATTAGACCTAGATAGCGAGCGTGCTCTTGACAGGCTTACAGATATCATTCTTGAATCACCAGATATTTTAGATTCGTTACCAACACAAGTAAAAAATGAAGTCGATAAAAGGATTAGAGAGCTTTGCAAGCATGGCAATCCACTTATCGCAAGGTCTGCCTTGTGGATAGTAGTACAGACGGATAATGAACATAAAGAACAGATATTATTTGATAGTTTGTCTCACAGTAAACGAAACATACGTATCTATGCACATAGATTGATAAAAAGAAATTTCTCAAAAGATATATATTTAGAAGCGACAACACTGCTTTTAAAAGATAGTGATCCGGATGTCATTAGAACTGCCATTCGCATTGTAACATTCAATGTTTATGAACCTGCTATAAAACAAGTAGTCAACCATCTATTTAGCAAAAAATCTAAGGTCAAAAAAACCGCACAGGATTGTCTAGCTAATCTTGATGATCGACTTATTCCTGTTGTTAAAAGTGTAATTAGCCATCTCCGTCCAGATCATCGTAGAGAGCTGAAGGATCTGATTGACAATGAAAATGAGCCCGGACTATTCAAGTCGTAAGCGTTTTCTTTGTTTCCAAATTCTTTGCAAATTTTAATTAACCGCAAGGGGACGCCGCAGTCTACAGGCAAGTAAAAATCATTTTCTTTAGCGATTGTATCTGGCGCATCACCCCATAATTTTAGCTTACCTGGATAGTTGCTATTGTGAAGGTGAAATATACTCTTAACAAATAGTGCAGAAGTTTTATTTCCCCAGACGAGCATGAAGTAGAAAACAAAATTTGCATACTTCTCTACGGCCATTATCGAATTACGTATTTAATCAACTTTGGAAGCGACATCAGTCAATTCGGTTGCAAAAATCGGTAGTTGGTGTTTCGAATGTTTTAACGTGCTGCCTATAAAAATCATGGCTTGTTCCAATACGAAACAGCACGTATGTATTCAAACAAAAAATTTAGCGGTTTTGACATGTTATACGTTATCAAAAGCGTTGAGAATAGGGCTGTCTG
>QILK01000037.1 GCA_003233345.1 Gammaproteobacteria bacterium
CCAATGACCCCGCTAAAATTGTTGTCCTCATCTCCGGATCCGGTAGTAATTTACAAGCACTTATCGACACGATTGCAGCCGGCTCAATCGACGCCCAAATTGTGGGAGTGATTTGCAACAACGCACAGGCGTACGGACTCAAACGGGCAAAATCTGCCAACATCCCCACCCATATTATCAAACATAGCGAATTTGCTTCTAGAGAGCAGTTTGATCATGCACTGATTAGCTGTATCGACCAGTATCAACCTCATTTGATTATCCTGGCTGGTTTTTTACGTATTCTCAGTAGTCAATTTGTACAATATTACCTTGGCAGACTCGTTAACATACACCCCTCTTTGCTGCCCAAATATCCAGGATTAAACACCCATCGTCGCGCACTGGAGGCGGGTGACACCCAGCATGGCGCCAGTGTTCATTATGTTACCGAAAACCTGGATGCAGGACCCGTTATTCTTCAAGCTGTCATTAGTATACTCACGGACGATAACGAGCAACGACTGGCACAAAAAACGTTAACGCAGGAGCATAGAATATATCCGTTGGCGGTTAAATGGGTTATCGAACAGCGCGTCAAATTACGCCAGAATAAAGTCGAATTTGACGGTTCGATATTAACGACACCCGTTCAAATTGATCCTGTTTCAGGTAACATAACGGTTAACAACAAAACGCTTACAGAAACTTAAACTTTTTTATATAATCAATTTTCAGGAGTAAAATGAATAGCCTATTATCACTTATATTATTTTCCAGCCTGGTCACCAGCGTTGGATCTGCCAATGCCGATCCCTCAAAACTAAAAAATTTTTCTGCTGAATATCATGGTTATAAAGGCCCGATAAAAGTTGCTATTTCAAACTTGTCATTACAAGGTGATAAAACTTCATTTACTTATTCCAGTCGCTCCCGAACTGTGGGGATAGTCGCAGAGTTAAGCGGTGATGTCATTACCGAAGTCAGCAAAGGGATCCTTGAAAATAACAAAATCAAAGTAAACGAATATAGTTATCGGCATAAAAAGGATAAAAAAGTAAAAAAATTTAAGCGTATTCGCTTCGACTGGGCCAATAAAACCGCCAATACCCGCAGCCACAAAAATCCGAAAGTTATTGCTGTCAAAATCACAGATGGCACTGTTGACAGGTTTACATTACGACTGGCAATAATGAGCGACATGCTGGCAACCGGTAAAGTTGCTGAGCATACTATTATCGATATTGGCAAATTAAAAACCTACCATTTTCAAGTGCTGGGAAAAAGGAAAATTAAAACACCTGCCGGTACCTTTGACACAATTTTACTCAAGAAATCGCGCAAGAATAAAAAACGGGTAACGCTAATGTGGTGCGCACCAAAACTGAATTTTTTACCGGTTAAAATACAACACATCGAAAAAAACGGTTCCAAACTCAGCCTGCTCCTATCAAAAGTCAGCGGTCTATAATCACAAAGTAGCCCGGACTTCGCGCAGCGAACGCCGGGGAAACAAAAGTAATTCAGTTTGATTCTTATTCTATTCGTCAACGCCCTTTGAATAGCCCGTCACAAGATTTTTTTGAGTGTTACCACTCAAAAAATTTCTGACGAACTATAGGGGGCTTTCGGCAATCGGTGATATCCGTATTCTTTTCCCTGGCATTCGCTGCGCGAAGTCCAGGCTACGCTTTGGGTAGGGTCACGCCTTCTTGTCCTTGGTATTTTCCGCCCCGGTCTTTGTAGGAGGTCTCGCAAACCTCATCGGATTCGAAAAACAGCATTTGCGCTACGCCCTCGTTTGCGTAAATTTTGGCTGGAAGCGGCGTGGTATTGGAAAACTCCAGCGTCACATGCCCTTCCCATTCCGGTTCGAGTGGCGTTACATTGACGATAATCCCGCAACGGGCATAGGTCGATTTTCCCAGACAGATGGTCAGTACTTTTCTGGGAATACGAAAATATTCGACGGTACGTGCCAACGCAAAGGAATTAGGCGGGATAATGCATACGTCACTTTTTAGATCAACAAAACTATTATCATCAAAATTTTTGGGATCAACTATGGCCGAATTAATATTAGTAAAAATCTTGAATTCATCCGCACAACGTACATCGTATCCGTAGCTGGACGTGCCATAGGAAATGATCTTACCCTTATCGTCTAAACGAATTTGTTGCTGCTCAAATGGCTCAATCATTTGCTGTTGATTCGCCATTTCCCGAATCCAGGTATCCGACTTTATACTCATTCACTATTCCGCTGTTGTAGTTATCGCAAGATTATACACTGGAAAGCCTAGCATCTGCACTAACAGTGCAGATGCTTAAGCCGGTTGATCAATTATTTTGAATAACAATTTGAGGGAATTTTGCGCTATAGTTCTTACCCTGTAACGACAGCTTCGCGGCCGTGCGGCGGGCAATTTCTTTATAAATTTCCGATATTCGATGATCTGGATTAGCAACTACGGTGGGCTTACCGCTATCCGTCTCAGCACGAATGCGGATATCCAGTGGCAAACTACCAAGAAAGTCGACATCAAACTCTTCAGACATGCTCATACCCCCCCCTTGCCCAAAGATATATTCTTCGTGTCCGCATTCACTACAAATGTGAATACTCATATTTTCGACAATACCTAATACCGGTACCTCGACCTTCTCAAACATTTTCAAGCCCTTGCGCGCATCCAATAATGCGATGTCCTGAGGAGTCGTCACGATCACCGCCCCACTAACAGGTACTTTTTGCGCCAGTGTTAAGTGTGTATCACCGGTACCCGGTGGCAAGTCAATAATCAAATAGTCGAGGTTGCTCCAATTGGTATCATGCAGTAACTGCTCAAGGGCTTGGGTAACCATCGGCCCACGCCAGATCATCGGCGTATCTTCCTCTATGAGAAAACCAATCGACATCGCCTGCAGGTCATAACTCATCATCGGTTCCAGCGATTTACCGTCGGGTGATTCCGGTTTCCCGCTTATCCCAAGCATACGCGGTTGACTAGGCCCATAAATATCGGCATCGAGAATACCCACATTGGCCCCTTCCACAGATAATGCCAGTGCCAGGTTAACTGCGGTTGTCGACTTACCAACACCACCTTTACCTGATGCGATGGCAATAATGTTTTTGACGCCTTCAATAGTTTTTAGATTCTGTTGAACTGTATGTGCTTCAATATTACACGAAGTAGAAATTTCAACACTGCCGACACCCGCAACTGCCTCGACTTTTGCCTTTAATTCGTTTTCTAATTTAGCCTGAAAGCTTTTTGCCGGATAACCCAATACGATATCGATTTTGACCTTATCACCGTCAATATCAATGTTTTTGACACATTTTGCCGCGACCAGATCCTTCTCTAAATGAGGATCAATATATTCTTTTAACGCGTCTTCTATACTTGCTGTTGTCACCGCCGACATTTCTAAAAACCTCCTAAGTACGTCAACCGCACTTGACTGTATTTTGGCTAAATTTTAAACATATTAACTGAGTAAAACACTCGGATTATACACGATTTGTACTTCCCATCCAGCCTGCTGAATGATGCCATCAACCATAATAAAATTTGTTAATAAAACAATAATTTAAAGCTTCCGCAGCAATGATGATACGCTTATATTTAACCTCAGGACATATTGCTATCGGTATATAATACACCGCCAGTGCAGCCACAATGTCCAAAATTATCACGCTAATGGATAAATCAATCACTAACGCCGTTTTCATCACAGCAGAAACTATGCAAAGCCAAAAATTCCGTTATAATCGCAATTCGCTGCCAACACAAGTTATTGAAAAATGTCAGAAAGCACTAACAAACAGAAAGAAAAAATATTGGTCACCAGCGCTTTGCCCTACGCCAACGGCAGCATTCACCTAGGCCACCTGGTGGGTTATATCCAAACCGATACCTGGGTACGTTTGCAAAGAATGCTGGGAACCGAGTGTTATTTTATTTGCGGTGATGATGCCCACGGCACACCCGTCATGTTGCGCGCTGAGGCCGAAGGCGTCACAGCGGAAACGCTTATTGATAAAATGCGCCACCAGCACCTTGAGGATTTTAAGGGTTTTAATATTAAATTCGATTATTACCACTCAACCCACTCAGATGAAAACCGGGAATTGGTAATCGAAATATATCAGCGCCTGAAAAAAGCAGATTTGATCGAAAAGCGCAGCATAGAACAACTCTATGACCCGAAGCGTAAAATGTTCCTGCCGGACCGGTTTATTAAAGGTGACTGTCCAAAGTGTCATGAACCCGACCAATACGGCGATGGCTGTGAAAAATGTCATACCATCTATACGCCGATGGACCTGATTAATCCCTTTTCGACTATCTCTGGTGCCACACCCATTATTAAAAAAACCGAGCACCTGTTTTTTAAATTATCAACGTGTGAAGACACGTTAAAAAACTGGATGCAAGGAAATCTAGGCACGTTCAAACAAGAAAAGAATAAAGAAAGCAAACAGCCGTTACAGGGTGAATCCATAAACAAGCTCGATGAGTGGTTTGAGTCCGGGTTAAGAGACTGGGATATTAGCCGCGATGCCCCCTATTTTGGTTTTCCGATCCCTGACGAAAAAGACAAATTTTTCTATGTGTGGCTGGATGCGCCCGTCGGCTATATGGCCAGTTTTAAAAAATTCTGTGAACTGACGGGTAAAGCAAATTTTGATGACTTCTGGAACGCCGACAGCCCACACAAGCTTTATCATTTTATCGGTAAAGATATATTATATTTCCATGCGCTTTTCTGGCCAGCGGTCTTAAGCAAAGCCAATTACCGAACACCCGACAAGTTGTTTGTACACGGATTTCTAACCATCAATGGACGCAAGATGTCGAAAAGCCGAGGCACCTTTATCAACGCGCGCGCCTATCTGGATATTAAAGCCTTGAATCCGGAATATCTGCGCTATTACTATGCCGCTAAACTCGGGAACAAGTCAGAAGATATTGATATTAATCTGAAAGATTTTGTCTTTCGGGTCAATAGCAATCTTGTTGGTAAATATGCAAATATCGCCAGCCGAACTGCCGGATTTATTCATAAACTGTTTGCCGGTAAGCTATGTAGATCCTTATCGAATGAAGCGAGCTCATTGCTGCAGACTTTTATCGACGAGGCGAAAACCATTGAAAATTTTTACCAGCAACGGCAATTTAATGAAGCTATTCGCGTCATTATGAATCTGGCTGACAAAGCCAACGAGTATATCAGTGATAAAAAACCTTGGGACATTTCCAAGAAAATCTCGTTACAGGCAGACGATAACAATCAAGAAGATGATAAAGATCGAAATAAGCTACATGAAATATGCACCGTCAGCATCAATGCATTCCGATTGCTAACGCTGTTTCTGAAACCGGTTATCCCTGTTATCGCCGAAAAAGTAGAGAAATTTTTAAACATCGAATCGCTTGACTGGCAACAACATTCAGCCTTGTTACTCAATCACAAAATAAATAAATACAAACACCTGGTCTCCAGAATCGAAGATAAGCATATTGATGAACTAATAGAAGTCAACCGGAAAGCCATGAATGAAATAACCGAAACCAGCAAAAAACAAACTGAAACATCGGACGCGACAACCATCTCCTTTGAAGATTTTGCCAAAATTGATTTACGCGTTGCTAAAATTATCAATGCGGAGCACGTTGAGGGGGCAGACAAACTGCTAAAACTTACTCTGGACATAGGTGATGTGCAAAAGCAAGTGTTCGCCGGTATAAAAAGCGCGTATCAACCCGAGCAATTAATCGGGCGACATACGGTCATGGTGGCTAATTTGGCACCTCGAAAAATGCGTTTTGGGGTTTCCGAAGGCATGGTGCTGGCGGCTGGCCCTGGCGGGAAAGATATTTGGATTTTGCAACTCGACGAAGGCGCAAAACCGGGTATGAAGGTTCAGTGAATGAAACTGTATTACTTTAATATTTGATAATTGAATTATGAAAGAATATCTGCTGATTCTAGTGAGTACGGTGCTGATCAATAATTTTTTATTGGTCAAGTTTTTAGGGTTGTGCCCGTTTATGGGCGTATCCCGAAAACTGGAAACCGCCATTGGTATGTCGATGGCAACGACGTTCGTGCTAACCTTGTCATCAATGACCAGTTATATGGTATACGAATTCTTGCTGGTACCGTTGGGTTTAAAATATCTAAAGACGATCGCCTTTATTCTGGTCATCGCCGCAGTCGTTCAATTTACCGAAATGTTTGTGCATAAAACCAGCCCGGTACTTTATCGGGTGCTGGGCATATTTCTGCCACTGATTACCACCAATTGCGCGGTCCTCGGTGTGGCACTGCTGAATATCCAAGAAAATAACAGTTTTATCCACTCAATACTCTACGGTTTCGGTGCGGCCGTTGGTTTTTCGCTGGTACTTATACTCTTTTCCGCATTGCGCGAACGTATCGCCGCAGCCGATGTTCCCAAGGCATTCAAAGGCAATGCGATCGCATTAGTGACGGCTGGCTTGATGTCCCTGGCATTTATGGGATTTTCTGGCCTCGGAAATCTGTAACCACCGCGATGAGCTCCTCTTATAGATACTGGCAGCGAGAAACTATATCTTTGGTAGTATTTTCATCATCCCGCTCGTCCACTTATTATAAAAAACATGATTAATGCTATCCTGGTTATCGGTGGACTTGCTGCTCTGTTCGGGTTGATATTGGCTATTGCCGCTATTCGATTCCACGTAAAGTCGGACCCAATCGTCGATAAAGTCGATGCATTGCTACCACAAACACAGTGCGGTCAATGCTCCTATCCCGGGTGCCGACCCTATGCTGAAGCCATTACCAATGGAAGTGCGGATATTAACCAGTGTCCTCCCGGCGGCCAGACAACCATAATCGCACTGGCTGACTTACTCGGCAAAGATGTCAAACCACTGAATCCGGAAAACGGTGAAGAGCAAGTGGCAATGGTCGCGGTCATCGATGAAAAAGAATGTATCGGTTGTACCCTGTGCATTCAGGCGTGCCCGGTTGATGCTATTTTAGGTGCCGCAAAAATGATGCATACTGTCATTGCCGAGCAATGTACCGGTTGCGACCTATGTCTTCCACCTTGCCCTGAAGACTGTATTGAGATGGTGCCATTAGCGCAATCGATTGATTCGTGGAAATGGCCGATTCCTGAAAGTCCGGTTATACGAGGTTCGATAAGCAAATAATATGTCAACAACACGCGCGCGTATATGGCCTTTTTTTGGTGGCATCAGACTGCCAGGCCATAAGTCAGAATCACTTGGAAAAACCATCCAGGCACATTCATTGCCGCAACAACTGATATTGCCGCTGAATCAACATATCGGTTTATCAGCTACCCCGGCCGTTAAACCCGGCGACAAAGTATTTAAGGGGCAGCTAATTGCAAGCGCCAGTTCATCCGTCTCAGCACCGATACACGCGCCGACCTCGGGTACCATTAAAGCCATCACCCAGCACCCAACGCTACATCCTTCCGGGTTAAATGCGCCCTGCATCGTCTTGGAACCAGACACTCAGGAACAGTGGGCTGATACCATCAAACCGAATGCACACCCCCTGCAAATTGAGCCGGAAACGTTACGGAAACTAATCGGCTCAGCCGGTATCGTCGGACTTGGCGGCGCGGCATTTCCAACGCGTTTAAAACTGGAAACCGGTATCGAAAATAATATCGATACACTGATTATTAATGCTGCCGAGTGTGAACCTTATATCACTTGTGACAATGCGCTCATTCTCGAACGTGCCGCTCATATTATTGAAGGCATTCAAATCCTGCTACGTGCGCTAAATATTAGTCGCTGCCTGATTGGAATTGAAGATGAAATGAAACCGGCTATCCACACCCTAAAACAGGCATTGACGTTAACGGATGAAACCGATATTCGGCTCGTTGAAACACCGACCCGATACCCTGCCGGTGGTGAAAAGCAGCTGGTTAAAACCCTGACCGGCAAAGAAATTCCAGCCAATGGGTTACCCAGTGATATCGGCGTGCTTTGTCACAATGTCGGCACCTGTTATGCCGTCTATCAAGCTATTCGGCATGGTATTCCACTGATATCACGTATCGTCACTGTCGCCGGTCCCGGACTCGGTAAAGCCTGTAACCTGGAAGTACTATTTGGCACACCCATAAAAGACCTGATACAACTCTGCGGTGGGTACGTTAATGATAAAACCGATTTGCTGATTGGTGGCCCAATGATGGGGTATCCGGTAAACAGTGATGAACTCCCGATTATAAAGTCCTGCAACTGCATCCTGGTTGGCAGCCGGTCCACAAAAACTGAGCAAACGGTGATGCCTTGTATTCGTTGCGGCGAATGTGTAGACGTCTGTCCAGCAAAAATATTACCGCAAATCCTTTACTGGCATGCGCAGGCAAAAGAATTCGATAGAATTCAGGATTACCATTTATTTGATTGCATCGAATGTGGTTGTTGTGATTATGTTTGCCCCAGCCATATACCACTGGTGCAGTATTTTCGCTTTGCTAAAAACGAAATATGGTCTATGGAAAAAGAAAAACTCAAATCTGACCAGGCGCGCGAAAGACATGAATTTCGCAATCAGCGCATTGAAAAACAAAAACAGGCGATCGAAGAACGACGGCGCAAGAAAAAAGCAGCGCTCGAAAATAAACCAAAAAATTTAGCAGATGACCCGAAAAAATCAGCTATTTTGGCCGCGATTGAGCGGGTCCAGCGTAAAAAATCAGTGGCCGATGTTGAGCCCAAAAATACCAGTAACCTGAGCAACGCACAAAAACGCCAGATCAAGGAAACCGATGAACGTCGAAAAAACAACAAATCTGAATAACAGATTTAAACCACACAAATCCGTTACCGCAATGATGCTGGTGGTGCTGGTAACCCTGGTACCGGGTGTGGCAAGCTATCTCTATTTTTTCGGCCTCGGCATGATTTTAAATATAATCGTCGCCTGTATTACCGCACTGGCAGCAGAAGCACTTATTCTGTGGTGGCGAAAAAAACCCGTCGTTTTCTATCTTAAAGATTGTAGTGCGCTAGTCACAGCAGTACTACTGGCACTATGCCTGCCGTCCTTGGCCCCCTGGTGGCTGACTGTTATCGCTACATTATTTGCTATTGTCATTGCCAAGCATTTGTACGGTGGGCTGGGTCATAATATTTTTAACCCGGCCATGATTGGCTATGTCGTTATTATTATTTCATTCCCGCAGATTATGAGCACGCAATGGTTGAATCCTGATGCCACCAAAGCGATTGACTCTTATACGGCGGCAACACCACTGGACAATATAAAAACCGAATTGGATCGCGGGCAAACCATTTCTGAAGTCACCGAAGCATCACCGACATTACTTTTTGGGGAGTTTGGTGCTTACAGTTGGGAGTGGGTAAACCTGGCATTCTTGCTTGGCGGTATCGCCCTGCTCTACTTACGTATCATACGTTGGCACATCCCGCTAATGATGCTGGGTACAATATTTCTGATAGCCGCCGTGTTCCACTATTACGATTCCGACAATTATTTACCCCCACTATTTCATCTCTTTAGCGGCGGTACGATTCTAGCAGCGTTCTATATTGCCACTGACCCGGTCACTTCGCCCAATACCCGGCTAGGACATATTTATTTTGGTATCGGCATCGGTATTTATACCTATGTTATTAGAACCTGGGGTGGTTATCCAGATGGTATTGCTTTTGCGGTACTACTGATGAATATGAAAACCCCAATCCTTGACTATGTTACCCAACCGCGAGCCTTTGGACATCCAAAAAAGCGGCATACCCATATCACCCATAAAAAGGACTCCCAAGACTAATTCACCATGAACCGAATTATTACCACTACCTTGTTGCTTGCCTTATTTGCCTTTATTGGTGTTGGCCTAGTCGCGTTAACCCATCTGCAAACCCACGATAAGATCATCGATCAGATACGCATTTACAAGTTACGTAACATCAATAAAATTTTACCAAAAACCGAATATGACAATAACATTCTTGCAGACACTATCGTTCTTCCCGAACCAACGCCTATTGGGCTAAAACCGGGTGCAGAGATTTATCGGGCGAGAAAGGCAGCGACGCCGGTCGCTGTTTTTTTAACAGCAATCGCCCCAGATGGTTATAATGGCGATATCGAATTACTGATTGGGATTCGCTATAATGGTGAAATTGCCGGTGTTAGAATTATTACGCAAAAAGAGACACCTGGACTAGGTGACGCAATTGATCAGGATAAAACTGATTGGATACTGGGATTTGATAACACCTCTTTGCTTAACACAACAAGCAAAGGCTGGAATGTTAAAAAAAATGGCGGACGCTTCGATCAGTTTACCGGTGCCACCGTCTCGCCAAGAGCCGTGGTTAAAGCGGTTAAAAAGACACTGGAATATGTTCAGAGTAACCGTGATACTTTATATGTAAAGAGCGAAAAAAAGAAACCCAGTAAAAAGGAAAAAAGAGACCACTAAACACTTATGAATTCTTACAAGGAAATTACCCTAAACGGCCTGTGGCATAATAACCCGGCGTTAACCCAATTACTGGGCCTCTGCCCTTTACTGGCGGTGACACTAACCTTTATTAATGGCCTTGGCATGGGTATCGCCACCACTATCACCCTGGTTTTTTCCAATGTCATCGTTTCACTCATACGTAACTGGGTCAGAAAAGAGGTACGAATACCTGTTTTTGTATTGGTCATCGCCTCCGTCGTCACGATTATCGAATTGCTCATGCAAGCGTATATGCTGGATCTATATAAAAAGCTCGGGATTTTTATATCACTCATTGTAACTAATTGCGTGATTATCGGCCGCGCTGAGGCCTTCGCCTCAAAAAACAGTGTCAGTAAATCATTTGTTGATGGTTTGATGATGGGACTGGGTTTTACTATTATTTTATTAATACTCGGTTCAATGCGCGAAATTATCGGCGCTGGCACTCTCTTTTCCAATGCCCACTTGATGTTTGGTGAAAAGCTAATCTTTGGATTCAGTGAAGCCAATAGCCTTTTTGTTACTTATCCTAAAGAATGGATGATTAGTTTTGGTGAAAGTTACCAGGGGTTCCTGTTAGCCGTGCTGCCGCCTGGCGCCTTTCTTGGTCTGGGTTTAATTCTGGCGATTAAAAACGTTATCGATAACAGAGCTAAAGAGAAAGCCCTGCAAACACAAGTAGATTCGGTGCCTAATATTCAGCAAGCAACCTAACAATGAACAACGAAAAACGCTACCAAATATTCGAGCGACTGCGGCAACAAAATCCATCGCCAACAACGGAGCTGAAATTCGACAACCACTATCAACTGCTGATTGCCGTCATGTTATCGGCACAGGCAACCGATGTTAGTGTAAACAAGGCATGTCAATCTCTATTTAAAACTGTCAAAACACCTGAAGCAATGGTGAAACTTGG
>QILK01000031.1 GCA_003233345.1 Gammaproteobacteria bacterium
TTTATTTTTCCAGGCGGAGTTTATGCCGAGTTATCCAGGAGATGATTAATGGTGAAACAACAACTTATTTCTCTTAAGGCAGTGCCATTCGTGACGTCCCCTTTAATCTTCAACCATTATGTTTTAAAAACCTTGCCTAAGCGTACGTTTTAACGTACGCTTAGGCAAGGAGGTTAATAATCATGACAATACTAAATGCTACTGAGGCCAGATCAAGGTTATATAGCCTTATAGATGAGGCCGCCGAAACACACCAACCCGTTGTAATTACAGGTAAAAGAGGCAATGCAGTGCTAGTCTCAGAAGACGATTGGAACGCAATATCTGAAACCCTTCATCTACTATCAGTACCGGGAATGAGAGAGTCTATCCAGGAAGGATTGAAACAAGACCTTTCTGAAAGCTCCAAGGAGCTTGATTGGTGAATTGGAAGTTAGTGTATACAAAACAGGTCCAAAAGGACGCCAAAAAACTAGCCTCTTCGGGATTAAAAAATAAAGCAAAATTGCTATTGGATATAATTCAAAAAGACCTTTATCAAAATCCACCTCCATATGAAAAACTGGTAGGTGATTTGTCAGGTGCTTGTTCACGCCGTATAAATATCCAGCATAGGCTCGTATATCAAATATACGAAAAGGAACATACTATTAAAGTTATTAGGCTCTGGACGCATTATGATTAAAAAAAACAACATGTAACGTAAATCCAGGAGTCGTATTATGAGTACTAAGAATGTTTTTGCCGAAAGGCTTACTGCTGATAACTCTGTTTTGGCAATGATAGACCACCAAACGGGTCTGATGGTTAGTTGTCGCGATTATGATCCGCATTTGCTGAAGGCCAATATTAGAGGCCTCTGTACACTTGCAAAAACGATTAGCTTACCTTCTGTTGTTACCGCTAGTATGCCTCAAGGACCTAATGGCCCAATTATGCCTGATATCCTGGAGATACTGGGAGATGAGGTGATTGAAAGGCCTGGTGAAATTAATGCCTGGGATAATCCGGAGTTTAAAGATGCAATCGAAAAAACAGGACGAAAAAAAATCATTATGGCGGGGGTGGTGACTGATGTATGTTTGTTATTCCCTGCTATTTCTGCGGTTGCTGAGGGCTATGATGTTTACGCCGTAATTGACGCATCAGGGACCTGGAACAAGTCTGTGCAAGAAATTAGCTTACACCGCATGACTCAAGCGGGCGTTAAGGTCTCCAGCTGGGCATCTGTCCTGGCAGAACTTATGAATGATTGGCGTAGCGAAAAAGGCATGGAGCTTGGGGGGGTGCTTGGAGAGCACACTTCTTATCGCTGGGTGTATGATAGTTTTTTAGCGGCTAGCCAAAATAGCAAGTAGACTGAAAAAAATAAATTATAACAGCGTGGCAATACACTCCAGTTGCGGCGTTATGCAACAAATTGATAACCGGAACTAAATGGAAAAAATATGAATATTGAGATTAGAACAAGGGAGCAACAGCATAATGTCGATTTATTCGGAGGAAGGCTGCACGAAAATAAACCTATCTCGGGTGAAGTATATTCTAATCTTTTATATTGGGCACACGTAGAAGCACCAGATGACGGTGAGTTTGGACTACACCCTCACGAAAACATTGAAATATTAACTTTTATTCTTGAAGGCGCACTGGAGCATTTTGATACGGCAACTAATGTATGGACACCCTTGCCAGCTGGAGGAGTTCAACATATACAAGCAGGCAAAGGACTATCTCACTCAGAAAAATATAAAAAAGGGTCTCGTGCTTTTCAAATTTGGTTTGATCCAGATTTTAGCAAAGCATCAAAAAAGGATCCTTATTATAAAGATTTTCAGGCAGATTCTTTTGTTTGGGAAAAAGAAGAGGGTTTTGAAGTAAAAGCATATGTTGGTGAAAATGCGCCGATTAAAATAGATGCTCCTGGCATTTCAGCAAAGAGATATAAAATGCAGGAAGGTCATCACAATTTTAATCTTAAAGCTGACAGTATCTACTCGCTCTATTTATTGAATGGCAAAATAAACATAGAGGGAAATGAAATCTCTACAGATACCTTTGTACGCATAGCAGACACAAACACTATTGACATAGAAGCTAAGAATGATAGTGATTTATTCATTTTGCAATCTCCCATTAAAGTAGATTACAAGTTAGTTTCAGAGCAATAAATATTGCATAGCAAACGCATACACATGGACAAAATAAAGCTGCGTTCGTTCCTCACTACGCTTTTTTTGCCGGTGATACGGGGCGTTAGAAACCAAACAAACTTATGGCAAGCAAAACATGGGGCAGAGAGCTAATATTAGAAGCTATTGCTCTCTGGCGTCTATTATTTAATAATACAAGGGCAGTAACAATAAACATTACAAGAAACCAAACAACATGACAGTTAATACAAATCAAAAGTACGCTTACTATACCAAAGTAGCCTGGGTCATCTATGCCCTGATGGCCTTTGTCCTTGTCGTTCTACTAGTTCTGTTTGTCGCCCAGGACAACGAAGAAAGATTTTTCTACGGATTAATGCCTGCAGCAGCAGCTTATGTTTTTCGTCCAACCGATAGAGTACTTGGCAAACTCATTTTTAAATTTACTGGCGTTTCTCCACCCACGGAACAAGAATAAAAAAGGGGCGTCGCGAATGACACTTACTTAAGCGTCAGAAGAGCATAATTGCGCAATGGCGGTTCTGTTTATGACGCGCTTTTTTTTCGATGGCAAAAGAACAACTTATTTTTCTTAAGTAAGCGCTATTCAATACGTTCCCTTTTTTCCACAACCAAATTTAATCCGTGTTTTACGGACAAAGCCGCAACGCTGCGTTTTGCCGCCTAATGCAGCAAACGCAGTAAGTTGATTGCCTGCAAGTAACGCTTCAAGCACCTCGATTGTCTTTAAGTTCGTTGTTATTATAATCGTTCTCATTTGAAGATTATGAGCAGTTTGGACTATTTCGGACTCATTTCACACTGGACAAGGCTTTATGTTGCAGTTTTTACTACATTATGTTACTAATAAAGTTGCGACGTCAGTCAAAATAAGTTTTTGGTTGGTGTTTCGTTGGGAGTTTATACAATACTAGTTTTAAAACTGTAATTTTGGAGGAAGGAAATGAACCTAGAGATTTCTACTAGTCAGGTGCATAGTGAAAGTGGCAGTTCACTTAAAATTTCATTAATGAAACTTAACGAGGCCTATGCAAATAACCAACTAGGCAGTTACAGGGCGTTGGGGCTGAAAGATAGTCTTGTCGAAAAAACGACATGCTATATTCAATGGGGCCCTATGATGAGAACTTAGGATTTTAGCACTATGTGAAGGACGCACAGAAAAAAAGACGTTGCCCTTTGAGAGCTTTCGCACTTTTCGGGGCAACGTCTTTTAGGTGTATTTGTAAATATAATTTGTATTTTTTTAGGAACCGATGGTAATACAAGCGGAGCAATTTCAACCGATAGAGCTTGTTGTCGTTCAGGCAACAGCTTTTTGCAACTTAAACTGCCGCTATTGTTATTTATCGGAAGAAACAAGAAAAACTAAAGATAAGATTTCCTTACCATTACTTTCTACCTTTTTTTCAAAAATTCTATCAAGTAAGTATATAGGTAATCGCCTGATTGTAAGTTGGCACTCAGGAGAGCCTCTCGTTTTGGGGGTTAGATATTACGAAGCTGCTATAGAAATGATATCTCAACTCAAAGAACAATTCTGTGACCCAGATTTTGAAATTCTATACGATATTCAGACTAACGGCACCTTAATCGATGAAAACTGGTGTGCATTTTTCAAAAAACATGAGGATATTATAACTATTGGAATCAGCTGTGATGGCCCAGGTTATATGCATGATGTCTATCGAAAAGACTGGCGAGAATCAGGGACATTCGAAAAAACAAAGAGAGGCATGGAGCTACTGATAGAGAATAATATAAAGTTCAGCTTAATCGCGGTGATATCTCCGCGTACGCTTGACTATCCAGACGAATTTTTCGATTTTTTCTACTTTTATCGGTCTGATATTTCTGAATTTCGGTTTAATCTGCTAGACGAATTTAGCGAATCAGGAGCGTTTTCATATAATAATTCCCAAAAATATTATGCGTTTTTGAAAGCGATACTTGATCGAATTGAATCTTCAAGCTTAGAGCATGAGTTGCTAAACATAAAAAACTTTTCATACTTTTATGATCGCCTGTTTTCATCATCAGATGAAAGATTGAAGCAAACAGCGCACTATATGAGCCTTCCTTTCCGAGCAATTAATATCGCGACAAATGGGGATATTTCGACATTCTATGCCGGTTTATCAATTGACGAGTGTGCAGATGTATATGGAGATAACGCGGGTCTAGTGATAGGCAATTTGAAAGATCAGAGCTTAGACGATATTGCAGAGTCCCCAAAGTTGAGCCGGATAGTCCAGGACTTTCAGCGTAGTCATTCTGTATGTCAGGATGTGTGCCCTTACTTCGAGCTTTGCCCTGGAGGTTACAATTTAATAAAATTCAAAAGACATGGAACCTTCGAAGCAGCTGAAACCCCGGAGTGTATTGTCCAGGTACAAACATTTTCTAACGCTCTCATGGATCATATCAATGATCATATCAAAGTAGCATCGCAGGACTGATCGAGTTAGATTATCGAAAGTGTTTAATAGAAATTTCAATACGAACTTACTTGCTGCGACGCCCTCTCCCTATTGTACGGACATAAGCAATTATTTATTACATATACAGTTATTGAACCAGGGCTTCAGTTGTGAGACAAAAAATGCACTGCAACAGCTAAAAGACGACAGAATTAAATATTACCAATTTAAGGATATTCCCGTATCAGAAGAGATACCACCAACAGCTACGAACTATATTTCCGAAATCCCCAAGAAGACATTCCAGTCTGAAGGGGTAATTGGGGCCGTATCTCTTGAGTTGGGACAGCTTTTTAACTACAGGGAAACGAGCGAGTTTATATTTTACGACATCTACCCAACAAAGGGATATGAACATTCAAGATCTTTTGTGAATTCAAAAAAAATGTTGGCGTTTCATTCAGATGGATCGGCTCATCCAGAGTTATGTCCTGACTATGTTTTGTTATATTGCGTAAGAAGCGATAAAAAGGCAGTAAATTTATTTGTCGATCTGGACGCACTGCTTGAGCATTTGCCTGATAGAATAGTAGATGTTCTAATGCAGCCTTTGTTCAAACACATGGTCAGTGAATCTCCAGAATATTTTGAAGTCAAGCCAATACTTTTTAAAGAAGGACATCATATTACAATCAAATACGATGAAGAAAATACTTTCGGGGTAAATACAGAAGCGATATCTTCACAAAAATGTTTAAACGAGATGCTCCAGAAGATTGCGGTCGTAATTACAAATTCTTCGAGATCACTTCTTATTTTGAATAACAAAAGAAGCCTGCATGCTAGAACCAGCTTTAATCCAAAATATGATGGTAATGATAGATGGATTAAATGTGCTTTTGTTACTACGAATGATATAGAAACCGGCTCTATCGTGAGTCTATCGCTTTAAAAACTACTGCAGAACATCGATGTGACGTTATACGCTGAGGGGTTTGGAATAACAGGCTGTAAGCGCAGTAATAAATTCTCCATCCTGTAATGTGGGTCTTTTGTGCCAATTCACAGATCCCAATCCAATAATGAGAGAGCCTGCCTTTGTAGGTATGATTACCTGGGGTTTGTCTTCGCCTGAGGAGGATTTCCCTAAAATATGGAGCTCTAGACCAGTTTCACAAGATTTTTTATCTGAACGAACGACATCCAGGTAAAGTATCACTGTTACTACGCATTTTTCCGCATGATCCAGATGCGCCCCCAGGAAATCTCCAGGTTGATAGTAGGTATAACAACTGGCACTTTCTTCTAGCACAAGCGGGGTACCAAATAGAATTTCAATGATTTTCGATATATGCCCTCCTTCAAGGAAAACGATTCCTGCTTTATCAAGGCCGGCCAGGTGAGCTTGATACGGACATTGAGATGTGCCATAAACTGGTACAGCATCATTTTTTTTAAGAAATGCTTCTGAGCACAACTCAGATAAGAGCTCAGAGCTAAATTCATTATCTAAACATACGAAGCCAGCAGACTCTAAATTTGTTTTAGCCGCCATGAGATCATCGCAAGTTCTGTCAGAAATGCCCCAGAATTTTTGGATGGTTTGTCTAGGAGTAGTTTCCACTAAAGTTATGCAGTTTTTTCCGTAGTGCAAGCCTGTGGAGTCAGGCCTCACTAGTATAGATTAAGTTCGCTCTTTCTTGAATTGTACAACCTGGCATTTTTGTAAGCAACCAGCAGCCTTGTCCAACATGAAATGAGTCCAAAATAGTCCAAACTGCTCTTAATCCTCAAATGAGAACGATGATGACAACAACGAACTTAAGACAATCGAGGCGCTTGAAGCGTTTCTTGCAGACAATAACTCTCTGGTGCCTAATAAAACAACAAAAGAAATAGCAGCAATGACATCTATGGATGTAGTATTCAACCCTAAAAATAATTTATCTTTTATTAAGAATGCATATACATGACAAGCCCGGATAGCTGACTGTAAAAAAATGCAAAATCCCTGGCACTTTTTTGATGCTAAGGGAGAATCATGAATAACCCGCAACAGGATAAATACGAAAAAAACACTCGACTTACCGTTGGGATTATTGCGCTGAAAAGAATTCGCGCCCTGGTGGATGGCTATTCTTTGCAGGAAAAAAAGAATAAACGTACAGTAATTATTATAGCATCTATTGTTCTTACCCTTGCTTTAGCGGTGACATATGAAATAATGCTATCACCAGATAGCAATCCCTGAGTCATTAATGTCAATGATAAAAACATTAGCACAAAAAACCCTTAGCGCGGACATTAAACTCTGGAAGAAAAAAACAAGCGCATTATTTTATTCGCTGATGTGCGTATTTTCTATCATCGCTTTATTCGCAAGCCTTCAAGATGCGCCCTATGATAAAAAAGAATTCTTATCAATTTTATTTAGTATTTCTTTAATTTGGCTGGTTTCAGAATTATTACTTATCTGGTTTTTTTATAAATCGAATGTTATACCGATGTATGCCAGATCCGCCTTCGGCTTTATTATCGCATTTAGTAATTTATGGTTCCTTTATTTTGTACTGTATAAACTTTCTGCATGAAAGCTATCATAACCATGTGTTGCAGATAATTGGGAGCACCCTTGGTTTCTGCAAACTTCATCTTGTCGGCAGCTCCTTCTCTCTCTGCCGCAAGGCGAGGATAGCAGCGACATAACTACCATTAAACATAATGGCATGGACGAATATTTTATAAATGATTAAAATCGGTACTTAGGCATCTAACTCATGAAAATATTTAAGCCCACCAATTCAACTGCAATCAATGTAACCATACTATCGCTGGCAGGACTGGTATTAATTACTTCAGCAACAATAATTTTTCTGCCAAACATTGTTCGACTAACTGCCACTAACTGGTTATCCAATAACGGGTTCACTTCAAGTATTGAAACCATAGAAATTAATCTTTTTGATTCTCAGGTTGAAATCAATAATGCAACTGGCACCAATAGCGAGGGGCGTGGTTTTAGTATTGGTAAAATCTATCTGGATTTTTCATGGACACCGTTACAGGACCAGGAAATTGTTATCACAGGTATTGAACTAGCTGACATTTCTATCACTATTAGAAAAATCAACGAGGATTTATATATCTCTGGTATCCCGCTGACCAGCAGGTCAACAGATGATTTAGAAGCCGTTGACACACCCGAAGAAGTGCCTCAAGAAGTTCATCTACCCTGGAATGTTAGCCTCGAAAAATTACAACTATCTAATATTAATGTTTGTTATCAACAAAGCACTACCGACTCGAGCAATACGACGGCTCCACCCGTCATACAACAAGATGTCTGTTTTGATCTGGGATCACTACACTGGAAGGGACAAGTTGACTACACATTAACTGAAGACCAGGCAAAACACCCCTTCAACATTAACGGCAACATTTCAATAAGTGAGATAACAATCAAAAACAATCATTTTGATGCCGCTTCATTATCCTACGATCAAATAAAACTTGGTGGAATACTACTCAATTTACATGACGCGCCCGACCCTGAGATTCCAACGCTGCTACCACTAAAAGTGGATAATCTTGAATTCACTGGCATAAACAGTTGCTTCCAGAAGAGCAAGAATGGCGCAGGTGAAAATCCGCTTGATGGTTATTGTTTATTGCTCGACAAATTCAACTGGGCTGGAGCTATAGGTTATTCACCCGCCGCGACTCCAGCCGACAAAACACTGCTTCATGCTGAAGGCACGCTTGCCCTGGAAAGCATTAACTTAACCAATAAACATCTGGGAAAAAACGCGCTTAGTATTGGCGAGCTGCGTTTTGATGAAATACTTGTTACCTCACCTGACGACATCAGGTTGGCCGAATTATCAATACACAACTTTGGCGCGCTGCAAAAAGATAAAACTACCAACAAGTCTATTCTAGGTTTTGATAGTCTTTCGATTGCACAAATAAGCCTGAAAAACCAAAACAAAGTAACTATAGATACAATATCACTTGACGGTTTACAGGTTGCTTTTGAAAAACTTAAAAACGGAAAACTTGAACATGAGCAATGGTTGCCGAAAACTTCTATTGATTCGAAAACCGCAGCTGGTAATAGCACTACGATAAAGACGGGCGCAAAAACAGAAACATTCAATTACTCGATTAACTCAACTAACATTACAAACAGTAAAACCATTTCTTTTACTGACAATAGTCTTGTCGAACCATTCTCTGCTGTCATTAGTAAAACGCAAATATCCATTAGCACTCTCGATTCAACCAGGCCCAATAAAAATACTTCACTTAAACTAACAACAAAAATATACGAACATGGTTCGCTAAAAACTAGCGGCACTATATCTCCTCTTGCTAGTGAATTAACTTTTGATTTAAAGGGGGAGTTGCGTGGGCTGGATTTAAGGAAATTTAACCCTTATGTAAAGCCATCTATTTCTCATATTATCGAGAACGGCCAACTAGACTCCGATTTGATACTTAAATCCGACAAAGGCCAGCTTGACAGCAATGTCGACCTGACACTGCAGCGCTTCGATCTGGAACCTCTAAGTGATGAGGCAACAAAAGAACTCAACGATACCTTTGGCCTGCCACTTAACCCTTCTCTCGCACTGATAAGAGAAAGGGACGGAAGCATAAACATTGATGTTGATATCAAAGGAGATGCAGAAAACCCCAACATTAATCCCATTGAAATCGTAACCAAAGCCATTTCAACATCAATCGCAAAAGCCGTTGTTGTGCTCTACTCGCCCTACGGACTCGTGGTAGGTGCTGACATGTTATTCAGCCTGGCAACTGCACTGGAATTCGACCCTGTCGATTTCGACGCCGGCAGCACAAAAATTAACACTTCCAACACTGAAGAGTTCACCAATCTTTCAAATCTGCTTAAAGACAAACCTCAGGTTCACATAAAATTGTGTGGCTATACCAACAATAAAGACACCATTGAGCTATTTGACGTCGACACACAAAAGGACCAAAACATAAAGCTATCGGATGAACAACTCGACGAACTGGTCATATTGGCGAAACAGCGAGCTGCTGCAACCAAGCGACATTTAATTGAAAAAGAAGATGTCGCTGCGGCCAGGATAATTGTCTGTACCCATAAACGAAAAGGCGCAGGGGTCTCTGAAATATCCGGTGTTGAAATATCTCTTTAAAGAAACCTTTTTTCTGTCTACGCCACAATAACAACATAGTGTCGACTCAATAGTTATTGCCTTTTTTACACAGGGCTTTTATTCTTCCAGATCCAGTTGTTTTATTCTTTGTCGAGGTGCGTATGAATAATCCTGTTATTGCAGATAATAAACCCGTTAAAGTTAGCCTTAAAAAAGGCCAGGAATATCATTTCTGTACCTGCGGAAAATCTCAAAGCCAGCCTTTTTGTGATGGATCACATGCAGGCACGTCATTCGCCCCACGAGTCATAGTTTCAGATGTTGATGACGATGATGCTTATTTGTGCGCCTGCAAACACACCAGGAATACGCCTTTTTGCGATGGCTCTCATAAACATTTTTCAGATGACCAGATTGGTAAAGAAGGCCCTGGCGTTGATGCCGATGAAAGCCCGGTACCCAAAGCGCGTGCCACACTGGAGGAGCCAACGGTAGAGTTTATTCATCAACTCGCCAACGATGGCCTGTCCAGCTTTGGCCATCATGGCCCCATGGGCGCGATGGGCACGCCGCGTAACAAGCTCCCCCAATGGGATGATATACAAATCATGACGGCGCAGTTAGCCACTAAACCTCTGCTGGAGGAGGTAAATGTAGGCACCGGGCTTGTTATCGGCCCTGAAAGCAAAAAACCTTTACGTCTGGATATTCCACTATTTGTTTCTGACATGAGTTTTGGTGCTTTATCGGAAGAAGCCAAAATCTCCCTCGCCAAAGGCGCAGAACTGGCTGGTACCGGGATATGTTCTGGCGAAGGTGGCATGCTGCCTGAAGAACAGGAAGCCAATAGCCGTTATTTTTATGAGCTTGCCAGCGCCATGTTCGGCTATAACGAATCCCTCATGGAAAAAGTACAGGCGTTTCACTTTAAAGGTGGCCAGGGCGCAAAAACCGGAACCGGCGGTCACCTGCCGGGAATAAAAAACACCGGTCGCATTCCTGAAGTGCGCGGCATTCCAGAAGGCGAACCCGCTATATCGCCGCCGACCTTTGCCAACTTGAACACAACCAAAGACTTTAAAAAGTTTGCGGATCGTATACGTGAAATTTCTGGCGGCATTCCCATTGGCTTTAAGCTGAGTGCTAACCATATCGAAAAAGATATGGCATTCGCAATCGAAGCCAGCGCAGATTATATTATTCTTGATGGCCGAGGCGGTGGCACCGGCGCAGCGCCGCTTCTGTTTCGCGATCACATTAGCGTAGCCACCATTCCCGCACTGGCACGCGCAAGGCATTACCTGGATAAACAGGGCCTGAGCGGGAAAATAACACTTATTGTCACCGGTGGCTTAAGAGTGCCCAGTGATTTTATAAAAGCCATGGCGTTAGGTGCTGACGGAATAGCGTTATCGAACAGTGCAATGCAGGCGATTGGGTGTATTGGCGCACGAATATGTCACACCAATAACTGCCCTGCCGGTATCGCCACACAAAAGCCGGAATTAAGACAACGACTGGACATTGATGACGCCGCACAAAAACTAAACAGGTTTTTTGCATCATCGACTGAATTAATGCAGGTCATGGCAAGAGCCTGTGGCCACGACCATCTTAACGGTTTCAATAAAAATGATATCGCTACCATAAATCCGCAGCTCGCTAAAATATCCGGC
>QILK01000071.1 GCA_003233345.1 Gammaproteobacteria bacterium
CCCCTGATTTCTAATTCGACTATACGTACGATTGACAGATCAGGGGCAAAGTGGCCAAATCTAACACTCATTCTCTCTAACAACACCCATCAAGTAGCCCGGACTTCGCGCAGCGAACGCCGGGAGAACGAACATCCCATTTCCCCCTGTTTTAGTCAGCTACCGAGTACCTCGCACAGTCGCCTGTTTTAATTGAATTTCGAACCCTATTCCTTTCCCCGGCGTTCGCTGCGCGAAGTCCGGGCTACGCATCAATTTGTTTTTATTTAATACTTGCCCAGTCTCGCAGCGAATGCCGGGAAAACTATAGGGTATTAACAATTGCCATTGTTGGCATTCGTGTTTGTAAACGTCTATAATAAAAATCGCAGAATTTCTGCCACTTTCCAGTATTTAAAATGAAAACAGATCCTGACAAGTTAACAAAAACACACAAAGAACTTGTACACACAGAAATGTCAAAAGTGATCTCTCACGTGCAGAGGCAGGTGGGTGAGTGGCATCTGAATACAGTCATGATTGAAGGTTGTGACGTTCCATTTAAATACAAACGTAAAAAAATCTATAAAAAATTGGTTGGCCAGCGGGTCAATCTGACCTATTATGCGATGACAGAAACAGTTGCCGGGCTTGAGTTTGAAATAATGAATGTTGTTAGAATAAGGGTGGCGTAAGGAGAATAGAATGTCACATTTTACTAGGGGCGTGGTCAGATGATTAAATTAGTGTTTAAGCTTCCTGTTGTACTAGTGATCTTGTTTGCTTTAATAATGATAGTCGTTGATGTGCTTGGGTTAGGTTACAAAGCTGAATATCCATGGGCAATTTTATTATCAGCAGTATTTTTGATCACCGGATTTTTAATACTGGCGATAGGTGGATATATGTTTAGAAAAGCAAAGACGACAGTTAATCCTATGTATCCTGAGCGGGCGACACAGCTGGTGACTAGCGGTATTTTTGCTTTCTCCCGTAACCCAATGTATATCGGATTTTTAATGTGGCTAATTGCGTGTATGATATTTATCGGAAATATTATTAACATTTTGTTGTTGCCACTGTATATCTACCTGGCTAACAAGCTCTATATTGTTCCAGAAGAAAAGGCACTTGAAACTATCTTTGCTAATGAATTTCGGGAATATAAGTCAAAAGTAAGACGATGGTTGTAAGTCATACAATATGAAAACAGATGAATCGCTCAATGTATTTAACGAGCCGTTGCATGCTTGTGGAGAAGAGTCTAGCACTGGATATTTCCGCGATGGTAAATGTAACACATGCGATGATGATGTTGGTTCGCATACAGTGTGCATCAGGGCCAGCCAGGCGTTTTTGGAGTATTCCCGGTTTAGAGGCAACGACTTATCTACACCAGTAACAAAATTTGGATTTAAAGGACTTAAACCGGGTGATAGTTGGTGTCTGTGTGCGGCCCGATGGCTGGAGGCCTTCGAGAATAATATGGCCCCCAAGGTTTATCTGACAAGAACACACAAGCGGGCACTGGAAATTATACCGCTTGAGTTGTTACGCCAATATTCGGCAGACTTAAACTAGTCCACGTTTATACCTCTGCGGGTTAGATTTAGTTATAGGGATAGAATATCTTCAATTGTGATTTTCTTTTTATCTTTACTGTTTTTCTTGCCATCCTTTTTGTCAAAATCGAGACCGCGTTTTTTTAGTTTATCGAGCAATTTTTGTCGCAAGTTTTCCTTTGCCATCGTCGCGATATCTGCTTTTACTTTGGGGTCAGACAATCGACCTTTGATTTTTATTGCCAGTGTTCGTTTTTTACTTGCGGAATTTTTTGGTGCTTTTTCCCGGCAGCGGCTATACACCAGATCCGCTTTGATATTGTAGCTAATACGGTCGTTAACCATATCGCCCCAGCCTTCACCGCTAATCTGAATCAAGCCGCCAGTACCGTTTAAGGAAAAATCATTACCGCTAAAGACACCTTTGTTTATCTTATAACTGCCTTTAATTAATTCAAATGCAGTGAAATTATTATGGCTGCGTTTGCCCTGGCGTCCACGTGTCAGTTCGACAAGGTTGCAGGCGAAATTTTCGATATTCAGCCCGTGGAGTCGGCCATTTTTTATGTTAATGGCAGCAGAACCATTTGCGTTTTTTATCAGTTGTTTTTGGCTAAAACCGTGTGTGGAAATATTGAGTGACAGGTTCGTCTCACCGGTAATATTTGTTAAATAGCGACCAAATTTCAGGTAGGGTTTTAAAAATCGATAGACCGATTTTCCTTTAATAGCGGTTAGTGATTCGTTAATTGATATTTTTGGGATTTTCGCAGATACATCGACGGTTATATTGCCATCATAGTGACCACCGTATAGTTTTGCGCTGATTTTTCCAAATTTGATCAGGCCTTTTTGCGCAGAAAAAGGCATCTTGACCGAAGTGGCGGTAATCGCCGATATCGTTAATTGGTTAATCGAAAGCATTCCACTTGCGTTAATGCTACGCAATAATGTGATTGGTATGATAGCCGGGACATTTTTTTTATGTTTTGACTTTCCAGGTGTGTTGATATGGTTTTTTGTGAGTTTTGGCTTTTTCTCTGCTAATTCACCCGCTTTAGGCAAGTAGCGGTTAAAATTAATCTTGTCAATATTTAGCTTATAACTAAAAAACGGAGCATTCTTGCTTAACCTAGCGCCGATAGACCCTGTCATTTTAGTGTCATCTAGTCGCAACTGTATCGCCGATAAGCGCAGGTTGCTGTTGGAGTATTTTAGCTTAAAACTGGCTTGCATAGATTCGAGCGCGCTGGGATCAGTGGTGTTTACAGGTGGGCCTAAAGTCGCAATCAGTTTTTTGGGTGAAAAGGAGTTTGTTTTTAATGTGCCGGTTAATGTTTGTCCGCTTTTGCCTAGGCTGGTATTTAGGTGACCATGAAGAGTCATTTTGCCGATCTGAAGTGTAAATTTCTCGAAGAGGATGCTGTCAAGTGATTCGTTGGTTTTTACCGAGCTTGTGAAAATAATTTTGGCGGGTTTACGCTTTTTCTGGGCATCAGGGTAATAGTCAAATGATACATGAAGCTGTTCCAATTCACGTTTACTGATTCCAGAAGAGTTTATATTAATATTGCTAAAGTAGTAATTTTCACCGGTTTGTGCATCGCTATAACCAATGCTTGAATCAACTAGCTTGATTGTAGCAATATCAAATTTTACGTTGGCATCAGTATCTTCGTTATTATCACCAGCTTGCTTTACGGAGGAAGCGGTCTTTATATTTTGTGGTGAGTTGCTGCTCCCTGCAATCAATCCTTGCCAGTTTGTCTTACCTTGGGCATCGCGAACCAGAGTAACCTGGGCCTGTGTTAAACTGATTGATTTGGTTTCCAGCCGTTTTAACAATAGTGGGAATAATTTAGCGCTAATGGAAACTTCCTTGGCAGTAATTAGTGGTTTGTTTTCAAACCCGGTGTAGCCGGATAATGAAATATCTTTGATCTTTAGCCCGATACTGGGGAAAACGGATAAAGAAATTGCACCGTTGATCGTCAGGCTATGACCAGTTTTTTCCTTAACCATGTTGGCTATTTGTTTTTTATAGTCATTTGGATCGACAATAACGAGAATTGCAATGATGCCAATCGCAAACAGGGAAATTATTCCCGTTACAATCTTAAACGCTAACAAAGCAAATTTGGGTAATTTAATGTTAAGCATATAGTCCACCCTGTCTGATTAAAACAGATTTCATATTTTCAGCCAATTTTAAATCTATGACAATAATCATTATAATACAGAAGCCATAGACTATAATATTTTTATCTTTACAATAATTTACTAATTTGTCGAGGAAGACCTATGACGGAGAAGCCGCTAGCAGATATTTATGATGAATTTGCAAAAACCTATGAGCAAAACCGTAGTCAGTTTGATATGAGTTCAATTCTAGATAACTTTTACACCGGTATGGAAAATAAAACCGGCAAAATGCTGGATCTGGGTTGTGGTGCGGGCGAACCTTTTGCGCGATATTTTGTCGATCGCGGTTGGGATGTTATTGGTGTCGATTTTTCACAACGCATGCTTGATTTGGCGAGTAAATATGTTCCGGAAATGCAGGCCGTTTATAGCGATATCAATGGTGTCGATTTCAAATCACAACAGTTTGATGTCGTGACCGCGATTTATAGTTTATTTCATGTGCCCAGTAAACATCATGGTGAAATGTTCAGGAAATTCGGTCGTTGGTTAAAGGCGGATGGAAGAGCCATGTTTACCTATGCAACAGTAGCCTATACCGGTTGCGAGGAATATGATGGCTATAAAGAATTTTTGGGAAAAGACCTTTACTATAGTCATTTAACCACGGATGATTTATACGCTGCATTGGACAATAGCGGATTAGTCGTGGAATCCGCCCAACATCGTGAAATAGGTGGAGAGACCTTTCTTTGGGTGACAGTCAGTAAGCAACAGTGATTTGGCAGCTGTGCTAATCGGTAAACGTAGCTTTTTGCCCGGTGATCATGATATGCTCAAAAAGCAGTGGTTACCAAGTAGATAGTAATATGACAAAAATATTCAAATCACCCATGACAGTCGATGTAAAAGACGATTTTGTTGTTTTTATTATTGGCATGCGTATTAATAAACTTTGGAAAATTAATAAATGGTTACCTATCGTCAGGGCAATGCCTAAAATGTTAGAGGAGCTTTATGCCAATCCCAAACTGGGGTTTATACACCACGAGTCCTGGCTGGGCCGCACTTCGATTATGCTGCAATACTGGAAATCGTTTGATCATCTTGAAGCTTATGCGCAAAGTAGAGATGGCAATCACCTTCCAGCGTGGGCGGACTTTAATCGCAAAATTGGACATAGTGGTGATGTGGGAATATGGCATGAAACCTATAGGATTGAAAACGCCAACTATGAATCGATTTACAACAACATGCCCAGGTTTGCTTTGGGTATGGTTGGCGAGCATATACCCGTTAAGGAAAAATTATTAACGGCCAGAGGCAGACTGGAGACTGGAAAATAAGATATCCCGCTGCACAAAGGCGGCGGGGTGTAACGAATATCACGCCGCAAGCAATCGGGTATAACAAATCAATGAGTTTAGGTGCTGACTATTGGCCGTTTCTATAGCAAAAAACAATCCATCCGCAAGCTGGCACGCCAGACTCGAATTGGAATTTCAACAACAAAAGCAACGGACTGTCATTCATCGCAAAAAACATACGGGCCCGTTACTGGTACAGAAACCTTTTTATCCTGAAGGCCGCGTTTGTCATTTGTACATTATACATCCACCCGGTGGCGTTGTTGGTGGTGATTCACTGGAATTGGATATTAGTATCGGCCGCGACTCGCATACCCTGATCACCACACCTTCCGCGGGTAAATTTTATCGATCTGATGGGCGCATTGCCTCGCAAACCCAGCATATCCGGCTGCATGAAAACGCGGTATTGGAATGGTTTCCACAGGAAAATATTTACTTTAATCAATCGAATGTAAAGCAACGAACGCGGATCGAACTTAGTCCATCCAGTCGGTTTATTGGCTGGGATATTATTTGTCTTGGTCGCCGCGCTGCCAATGAAAGCTATACCCAGGGTCAGCTAACGCAATCACTGGAATTAGTTTGCAATAATAAACCGTTATTGATTGAGCGCAGCGATTTAGCCGCGGGTGACCCGGCGCTAACGGCGCTTTGGGGGTTTCAAAATTTCCCGGTTTCAGGTACGTTTATCGCTTGCCCTGTTGATAAGGGGATACTCGACAAGGTACGCGACTTAGCCGAAACGGAAGGTTTGTTTAGTGCAACGCTTATGGGTAACAATTTGCTATGCCGTTATCTGGGTAACGAGGCTGAGATAGCAAGAAAAAAATTTATCCAGGTCTGGAACCTGGTTCGACCAGCGCTGTTAAAACGTAAAACCTGCGAACCTCGAATCTGGCAAACATAGTCAATTGTTTATAGCCAACACCAAAGGTGGTGCGAATGGAGCTAACACCAAGAGAAAAAGATAAGTTAATGTTGTTTACCGCCGGTCTGCTTGCTGAAAGGCGTAAGGCAAAGGGAATAAAGCTCAATTATCCCGAGACAGTTGCCTATATATCTTCAGCTATTTTAGAGGGCGCGCGCGAGGGCCAGTCCGTCGCCGACTTGATGACTTTTGGTACCACGCTACTGACACGCGACGATGTCATGGAGGGTATCCCAGAAATGATTGCCGATGTGCAGGTCGAAGCCACTTTTCCTGATGGTACCAAACTTGTTACCGTGCACAATCCTATCGTCTGAAACGGATTAAAGGAGTCTATATGATACCCGGAGAATATAAGTTACTCGACGACGACCTGGAGTTAAATGTGGGTTACAAAACCTTGATCACCAAGGTCGCCAATAGCGGTGATCGGCCGATTCAGGTCGGATCGCATTATCATTTTTATGAGACCAATATTGCGCTTGAATTTGACCGGCAACAAAGCAAAGGTTACCGGCTGAATATAGCATCGGGTACTGCGATCCGTTTTGAACCGGGGCAATCGCGCGAAGTGGAATTGGTCGAGTATGGCGGTGATAAAAAAATCTACGGCTTTAACGGTTTAGTCATGGGTCCGATCGAATAGCGTATTTTGCGGAAACGCCCCTATAGCGGTAAAGGAAACGAGCAATGGCGAAGAAGATCAGTCGACAAGCATATGCAGACATGTATGGTCCGACCACGGGGGATAAAGTCCGACTCGGTGATACGGAACTGTTTATCGAAGTTGAAAAGGACTACTGTCGTTATGGCGACGAGGTAAAATTTGGTGGCGGTAAAGTAATACGCGATGGCATGGGCCAAAGTCAGGCGACCTCGGCAGAGGTGGTCGATTGCGTTATCACTAACGCGCTAATTCTCGATCATTGGGGGATTGTCAAAGCTGATATTGGTATTAAAGACGGAAAAATACTGGCAATCGGTAAAGCCGGCAACCCGGATATACAATCCGCTGTCGATATCGTTATTGGGCCGGGCACGGAAGCGATTGCCGGCGAAGGCATGATTGCCACCGCTGGTGGTATTGATGCGCATATTCATTTTATTTGCCCGCAACTCATAGAAGAAGCATTAATGTCGGGGATCACCACCATGTTAGGTGGCGGAACCGGACCGGCGACCGGTACCAATGCGACTACCTGTACCCCGGGTCCGTGGAATATTCACCGGATGTTACAGGCAGCGGAAGCGTTTCCGATGAACCTGGGTTATATGGGTAAAGGTAATGCCAGTTTGCCGGAAGCATTAACCGAGCAGGTGCAGGCCGGGGCCATGGGCCTTAAGTTACATGAAGACTGGGGGACAACGCCGGCAGCGATTGATTGCTGCTTGTCGGTAGCAGACGAAATGGATGTACAGGTTGCCATACATACCGATACGTTGAATGAGTCCGGATTTGTTGAAAACACACTGGCCGCGTTTAAAGGCCGCACCATTCATACTTATCATACAGAAGGCGCAGGCGGCGGTCACGCTCCGGATATCATTAAAGCCTGTGGCCAGGCGAACGTGCTGCCTTCCAGTACCAACCCGACACGACCCTATACCGTGAATACGATCGATGAGCATCTGGATATGTTGATGGTCTGTCACCATTTGGATTCGAATATTCCTGAAGATGTTGCGTTTGCTGATTCGCGCATCCGCAAAGAAACCATTGCCGCCGAAGACATCCTCCATGACCTCGGTGCCTTTAGCATGATCGCATCGGATTCGCAGGCTATGGGCCGGGTCGGTGAGGTGGTGATACGTACCTGGCAAACAGCGCATAAAATGAAAGTGCAGCGTGGACCATTGGCCGAAGAAACCGGCAATAATGATAATTTCAGAGCCAAGCGTTATGTCGCAAAATATACTATCAATCCGGCGATTACCCACGGTATCGCCCACGAGGTTGGTTCCATCGAAGTGGGTAAGCTGGCGGATATTGTCTTGTGGAAACCGGCTTTTTTTGCGGCCAAACCGGCATTGATTATTAAAGGTGGATTGATTGTTGCCGCGCCAATGGGTGATCCAAATGCATCGATTCCAACACCACAACCGGTACACTATCGCTATATGTTTGCCGCTTACGGAGGTGCGTGCACTGCGACCAGCGTCACCTTTGTATCCAAGGCTTCGGTAAAAGGCGGCATTGCCTCGCAACTGGGTTTGCGCAAACGACTATCTGCGGTTAAAAATACCCGGAAAATTTCTAAAAAAGATATGATACACAATGCCTGGCAACCCGACATTGACGTTGATCCCCAGACTTATATCGTCCGCGCTAACGGTGAGTTGTTAACTTGCGAGCCAGCGGTTGAGCTGCCATTGGCACAAAGATATTTTTTATTTTAGACAAGAGGCTGTTGATGTTAAAGATTACCGAGCGCATAACCGTAGGCCAGGATAACCGAGGTAATATTATTGCTGAGCAGATACTCTCCTTGCCATATGAAATGCGTAAAAAAAGCCGGTTTCTTGCCATGCTCGACAATGGTGAAGAAGTTGGTTTGATCATGTCACGCGGCAAGACGTTGCGTGATGGTGATCTGGTCAAGGACGAATCCGGGCGTATTATCAAAGTGTGTGCAGCAGAAGAACCGGTAACCACCATTAGTGCAGATGAAGCGACACTATTTGCGCGTTTGTGTTATCACCTCGGAAACAGACATGTCCCATTGCAAATCGATATCGGCTGGGCCCGCTATCTACAAGACCATGTACTCGACGAGATGGTATTAACATTGGGCGGGCAGCTAAAACATGAATCGGTCGCCTTCGAACCTGAATCGGGTGCCTACCATGGACACCATCATGACAGCTGATTCATGAATCAATATACCCGTCATCGAAATACGATCAGGTTATGGCAGTTAATCAGTCCATCATTTCCAGTCGGGATGTTTGCCTGGTCACAGGGACTGGAATATGCGGTTGAGGCTGAGTGGGTCACCAATGAAGAACAGGCCTTGCAATGGATACAAGGTAACCTTAGCAATAATATTGCCTATCTGGATGCGCCTTTGCTGCAAAAAATGTGTCGTGCCTGGCGTGAACAGGATAATCAGTCAATAGAATACTGGTCACATTTTTTATTGGCTGCCAGAGAGTCCAGCGAGTTGGTCAGCGAAGATGTTCAGTTGGGAAAAGCTTTGGCCAAAGTGCTGATCGAACTGCGTATCGATGAAGCACAGCGTTGGCTGGAATTTGAGTCACTAAATTATGTGATGATGTTTTCATTGGCGGTTAGCCATTGGCAGATTCCAACAGATGAAGCCGTTCGTGGTTATCTATGGGGTTGGGTAGAAAACCAGGTTATCGCGGCAATCAAGTTGGTGCCATTGGGTCATCTGGCGGGACAGAGAGTATTATCAGCATTAATCGACAGTATTGAAGCGGCGGCAAGAAAAAGCAAAAAAATTGATACTGAGCAGATCGGAAAATCGTTTCCATTGATTGGCATTGGCAGTGCAAAACATGAAACCCAATATACAAGACTCTTTAGATCATGATGACAGACGGGGCAAGGTATGGCAGTTGATAAAGTATTGCGAATAGGCGTAGGCGGTCCAGTCGGGTCGGGTAAAACGGCACTGGTTGATGTGTTGTGTAAAAAAATGCGCGACCGCTATCAAATAGCGGTAGTGACTAACGATATCTATACCAAAGAAGATGCTGAATTTTTATTACGTAGCCAGGCGCTTGAGCCTGATAGAATCATGGGTGTGGAAACCGGTGGCTGTCCGCATACAGCGATACGCGAGGACGCATCAATGAATCTTGCGGCGGTCGAAGAGTTAAACAAGCGTTTTAAACAGTTGGATATAGTGATGATTGAAAGTGGCGGTGATAATTTGAGCGCGACATTCAGTCCAGAGTTATCCGATTTAACCATCTACGTGATCGATGTCGCGGCCGGCGATAAAATTCCGCGCAAAGGCGGGCCGGGTATCACCCGGTCGGACTTACTGGTAATTAATAAAATCGATCTTGCACCCCATGTCGGCGCATCATTGCAAGTCATGGATCGGGATGCAAAAAAAATGCGTGGTGACCGACCGTTTGTTTTTACCAATATGAAAACCGGCGAAGGCGTCGACACAATAGAAGCCTTTATCACCCAGCAAGGCATGTTAAATTCGTAGCCCGGACTTCGCGCAGCGAACGCCGGGAAAACCAACAAGGTGACAACCGCAAAGTAGGATACGTCCGAACGTTACCTCTGACAGGGGGGTAGAATTTTGGTTGAATTTAAGCAGATTATTTCCCCGGCGTTCGCTGTGCGAAGTCCGGGCTACTTGGGTAGGGAGAATCATATGATTAAAAGTAGAGGTGTTTTGTTTTTAATTTTAGCCATGGTACCAGGGTTGCTTTTGGCCCACCCGCAGCATTCGCATGGTGGCGGGTTTTTATCGGGATTGTTACACCCGGTCAGCGGTTTCGATCATCTGCTTGCTTTCTTTGTAATCGGTGTTTGGGCGGTGGTGGCAAAAATTCGGATTGCTTATCTACTCATCGGGTTGACGGGGTTTATGCTGGTAGGTATGGCATTACCGGTTTCAGCTTTACTCACAGCCGTTATGCAATGGTTGGTGATCGCTAGTGCCATTGCCTTTGGTGGTCTGTTACTTGTTAATCGTGGTTTGTCATCGGTGACAGTGAGTCTGGCTGCTGGAATCTTTGTATCAAGTCATGGTTATATGCATAAATTACAATCTTCATTTCCGGTTATTACGTTAGAGTTTATTAGCGGACTGTTGCTGGCATCAATAGTGTTATTGTTGCTGGGCGTCGCATTCGCTGCCTTGCTTAAAAGTGGTAAGCACAAAGCCAATTTTCTTTTCCGGCTGACAGGATTGTTAGTGGCAACACTGGGTCTGACATTGGGTACTAGTTTTGGGTAATCGTTTTTAGTTAATTTATTACTTTATTAGAATAGTCTAATAACTTGGTTTTGTGTGCCCTAAATTAGCACATCGATATTGCTTACTTGCACAGCAGTAGTGCGAGAAAGCGGTAGATGCTAATTGATTTTAGGTTGATAAGTTAATAAGCGTTTGAATAAAAAAGAGATTCAATACTTGGCAATATAATTGCGATGTTTATAATAGGTTTATTCATACTCGGGCTTGGGTATGTGTTTATATTGTTCAAGTACTAATTAAGTCAGCTATAAAAATTAGAATTGAGAAGATGGATTAGCTTTTTAAATACCAAAGTAAAAAACAACAAAGCAAATAATAGCGAGGAGAAACTAATGAGTCTAACTAAAAAAATCGGCTTGTTTGTCGCGGCAAGTATGGCACTTGTTTCAGTGACAGCAGTGCAGGCTGGCGGAAAGAAGGAATATTGGCGTGTATTCGCAATATGTATTGCGCGGGATTACCAACGCTCCAGAAGATGACAGTGTTGCGTTACAGGGTAGCGCTGAATGGTCACAAGGCGATACCGGCTGGTATGCGGGTGTCTGGAGTTCTTCGTTGGGGTATAGTGAGCAATCATTATCAGCTGGTGGTTCGTTACCTGCTAACTATCCAGTTGCAGCTGGAAATCTTTCGACTTCCGATGCTTTTGAGAATGATTTTTATGCAGGTTACAAAGGAAAATTCGGTAGTGTCAGTTGGAGTCTAGGTTTTATTCAATATATTTATTTGAATGTTGAAGAATTTAACGGACTGGAAGCGGTCGGTAGTCTGGGAATTGGCCCGGTGACTTTGGGTTTTCAAACGTTAACGAATGATGTTGTTTGGGGTAACTCGGGTGATACCTATTGGACATTAACCTACAATAAAGAAAAAATTATTCGAAAATGGGATTTTACTGTGAAGGCCGGTTTCTACACCTATGAAACATCAGGAGATTTTATCCCTCAAGCAGCGAATGCAGAGGACAGTGCGTTCCGTCATGTTGATGTGACTTTCGCTCATCCAATTGGTAACACGGGTGCCAAATTCAATATTACTGGTATTTTTGGTGGAGATGACCGATTTGGAAATAATCAGGATGATACTATCGTCGTTGGGATTTCGTACGATTTTGATATCTAAATCATAAAGGGCACCTTCGGGTGCCATTTTTTTTAGCTACTCATGTCAAATATTCTATGGATCGTAATTGATCTGGATAGATCTGGAGCATTTATAATGAAACAGTTACATCGTACATTAAGTAAGATCAGTCTGTTATTTGTTGCGCTGGTATTTACGTT
>QILK01000163.1 GCA_003233345.1 Gammaproteobacteria bacterium
ATCGCTCGTCAATACTGGCAAAAGATTTAAAACTTAAATACACACTTTGCGCCGCCGAAAGTAAATTCACGTTAAACCCGTTCAATTTCTTCCGCATCGCCAAAGAGGCGCATCACGTACACTGGCATCTGACTTATAAGGTATTTGCAACACTGATACGATCTAAGACCTGATTCGGCAAACAACAGCGATGCTTACGCCATGGCTCCATTGATGTTAACCACTTGCCCGGAAATATAGGCTGCCTGATCAGACGCTAAAAACGCGATCAAATCCGCCACCTCTTCGGCAGTGCCCACACGCTGCATCGGTACCAATTTTTTGATTAACGCCTTGTCAAACAAATGATGGGTCATATCACTGGCGATAATACCCGGCGCTACCGCATTGACGGTTATACCCCGAGAAGCCACCTCACTGGCCAAGGATTTGGTCGCACCATTAATACCCGCTTTAGCAGCCGCATAGTTCGCCTGTCCGCGATTACCCATGACACCGGAAATTGAAGAAAGGTTTACGATTCGGCCCCATCGGGTTTTCATCATCGGCAATAACAACGGTTGCGTCACGTTATAAAAACCATTAAGCGAAACGTCGATAACACGAAGCCACTGCGCTTGTGTCATTCCTGCCAAAATAGCATCGTCATGAATACCCGCGTTATTAACCAGAATTTGAATCGCACCCTGCTGCTGTAATTCGCCCAAAGCAACCTGACACGCACTGTAATCTGTTACATCGAATGTCACGACGGCTGCCTGCCCTCCGGTTTCGAGGATACTGTCAACCACGGTTTGCGCTTTTGTGGCATTGTCGTTGGCATGAACATAGACATAGACACCGTTACTCGCAAGTTTTTTACACACCGCCGCGCCGATAGCGCCACTACCGCCTGTTACCAACGCCCGCTTCATTGATTGTTTTCCATTTGCATAACCGTCACGCGTCCAGATATCAATCCAGCGCCACTGTTTTTTACTTCAAACTGATAAACTAAATTGCCACCGTCCGCGAGTACTTGAGTAGCATAAATATCCAATTCACTACTAATATTGTCCAGCCGACTGACTTTGATTTCTATATCACGCATGGCCGCTAGATAACCAGGTGCTAACGTTTGACCTTTTGCTTTAGCAATCAATCCGCCATGGATCGCCATGGCCTGCGCGCCATACTCAATTGCATGAACGATAGAAAGTTGATGATTTTTTCTAAGCGGATTTTTATTTTTTGTGTGGGTCATACTGGTACAATGAATTGAGTACGCTTCCCAGCTAATGACCCGATCCACAAGACACATGGAACCTTTATGTGGAATCAATGGCTCGAATTCGCTGCGTTCGATTATCGACACGGAGTCACCTGAACCTGCAAGCAACGATTCTGAACAGCGGGCAGACAAACTTCGCCTTTGTTGTTAGCCGCTAATAACGCCAATAACGGCATACTGCGCGCGGCGGGATTATCCAATCGCAACGCTTCCAATTTGCTGTCAGTGCATTGGCTAAATTCACATTTTTTGTTCAGGGTCAGACTAACCGACGCAATCGCATCGGTAGTTTTTTCTGGCGTTAGGATCATCGCGACTGCAAATGCATTTTTAACCTCGCGTAATGCTGATATAGGCAAGGTGGGCGGAAAATCATAAGCCACAAATAATACCGGCATTTTCTCAACCTCTACAATTGATACCGACTCAATCAAGCCCGCAGAAAAACTTTCATCACAGGCAGCAATACTGGTAGAACTCAGTGTTGCCCCCGCTGCAATTGCCCAGTACCCCCCCGGCGCATTGTGTACCGAGTTATGAAAGTTCGTGGGTGATACTTGATGTTCCGGCGTGGAAATTGCCATGCAAATATTATCAATAACGGCGTGATCACCATCGGAAGCAGAAAATACGCTAATATAATCGCTGGCGTTATCAAACTTATCGCCAACAGCTTCACGCGAAACTTTTAACGCCAGTTTGATTAACGCTGTTGTCCGTCTTCGCTCATTGGGCTGTAGAATATTAATGGTAATTTTTTCCATTGCATTAGCGATATAAGCGTCACTACCCGTGAGAAAATATTTAGCCTTTTCCCAGCCATCTAGCCCGGGTCCAAGCAAACCCAGTCCGCTAATATAGGCATGCATACTCAACTTTTTCTCCCGACCAGCAAACTACAGTTACTGCCACCAAACCCAAACGAATTAATAATCGCATGCTCTATCGGAGCGGTGGTTTTTTTCAGAACAATATTTGCCTTTAGAGCAGGATCTTTTTCGACCGTATTGATACTCACTGGCAACAGATCATTTTCAATACCTAAACAGGTGGTCACAACGCCTATAATTCCTGATGCGCCGAGCGTATGTCCTGTCCATCCCTTGGTCGAGCTGCAATGCACTTGCTCACCAAAAACACTAGACACGGCAAGATCCTCAGCGCTATCGTTCGATCGGGTTGCGGTACCGTGTAGATTAATATAATCGATTTGACTGGCTGTCAACGATGCACTGTCCAGGGCCTTCGTCATAGCTTGTATCGCCCCACGCCCCTGCGGATGCGGAGTAGACATATGATGCGCATCGCTACTTTCACCATAACCCAGTAATGAGATGGAATTATCTTTTTCCTGCGCCCATTCGAGGATGGCAAATCCGGCGCCATCACCGATATTGATACCATTTCGATCGATATCCCAGGGTTTGCATTTCTGTCGGGATAATAACTCCAACGAATTAAACCCATACAATGTCGTCAAACATAATGTATCAACGCCACCAACGATCGCCACATCGCAGACACCCGCATGCATCTGACGATAGGCACTGGCAAATACTTTAGCACTTGAGGAACAGGCGGTAGACACGGCATGTCCAGGACCATTAATTTTAAAATATTGCTGTACAAAGTCCACTAGTGAAAAAGTATTATGTGTTTTAAGATAATCAAACGTTTTCTGAAAAAGGCGCGTGTCTTTGTCGACCGTTTTGAAAGCCAACTCAGTTTCCTCAATCCCCGACGTACTGGTACCGAGATAAACACCAATTCTAGCGGGCGAAAATCGCTCCTTTAAAGCATCAACTGCTTGCGCAAACTCATCCTGTTGCAAGGCCAAATAAACCAGCCGATTATTTCTGCAATCAAATGCGCTTAAATGTGATGGTAAGACCGTGTTAGCAATTTCTGCAACACATCCAATATAAGTATCCAGATCACAACCCGGAAAATTATTAGCGGTCAAACCACTGACTTCATTTTCAAGTGCCGCCAGCAAAGATTTGTTTCCAAGGCCCACAGCGCTGGAAGTTGTATAATGAGTAATGGATAACGGTTTAATTGCCATAGTTCTAGTTTGAATAGTCGTCCCAATAGTCAAAATAATTAAACCAGTTGTAGGGAGCGAGATTAATGTAATGCTCTATTCGATTCACATATTCCTGAGTCCAGCGCTTCACTTCATCATCGCGGCTTCTTCTGTCCACTATCTCTTTAACCGCGAACTCCTCAAAATAAATATCATAACGATTGCCACCCTTATAAAGCCCAAAAAATAGAACAACAGGTACTTTTAGAATAGACGCCAGCAATAGCGGGCCCAGCGGGAAAGTGGCCTTATCACCTAACAAATCACACTGAGTTACCTTGTCTCTTGCGGTAGCCCTGTCGCCCAACATACCAACGCAATAACCCTGTTCCAGCGCTTCTTGTGTTTGAAACAGCGCGTCGCCTGCGGCAAGATCAATAACGGTCTTGTTTATTTCTGGATTTAAGTCATCTAACAAGCCAGTAATCACCTTATTATGATTATGGTACATTAATATTTTTAGCGGCAAGTTGTTATTATTAATCGCCAATGTTCGCAAGACTTCAAAACTACCCAGATGTGTTCCAAGTAAGATACAGCCTTTGTTTTGCTTAACATGCTGAGCCAATGCCTCAACATTATGCATCTCTAATTTATAGCGTTTATGTTGGTCGGTGATAAAATAGACACGATCAAGTATCGTTGCCGAAAAACAGAATATATGTCTGGCAACTTGCACAAGGCCTACACGTTTTTTAAAAACCCGTCTAAGATAATATTTTGATGACTTTACAACGCCTGGCGAAGTAATCATAAAATATAAAACAATAGGGTACAAAAAAAATCGGGTAAAACCTCGCCCCACATTTAGTGCCGCCCACATGATCGACTTGAGTAAAAAAGAGTTACTACGCTCGCCTTGTTGTTTCCAGCCATTTTTCATTGCAAGTAATCTATTTTTTTAATGTATAAAATCTTGTCAATAAAATTCGCTGGTAGGTCACAATAAGCCATTTACCGAATTTATCAAACCCGTCAGCCTTTTTTAATGGCGGTGTATTCACTAAATACCCCAAGGACCTTGTGCCTGGAAACATCGGTAAAACCTGCCTTATTCATCGCCTCCTGAATACCTTCCGGCCTGACACAATGTTCGATCGTATCCCAAAAATAGGTCATCAGTATTTTGGCATCTTTGCTGCCCGTGCCTATCCTTGCAACCAGCGGCACAATACCGCGCATATAAAATTTTGTTAACATAAATCCAATTTTTGATTTCGGGCTCGTGAGTTCCATTATTAAAACTCTGCCACCTGGTTTTAGAACCCGATGGTATTCCACAAACAAGCCTGCCAAATCATCGACATGCCTTAACGCATAACCCATACTTAAAAAATCAAAGCAATTGTCTGCAAAAGGCAATGCCGCCGCATCAGATTGCACAACATCAAGTTGTAAGTTACGTTTTGTTTCTGTGAGCATGTTTATGCTACGATCAAGACCGATGACACTTCCATTTTCACCAACAATTTTTTTAATCGATATTGCAACAGGACCCGTACCCGTAGCAATATCCAGCACACTCATATCCTTCTTTAATCCTGCCCTTAACAAAGCATCGTTGCGATACCAGTTGCCTGAACCGAAAGACATCGCCTTGATGACCCAGTCGTATTGGTGAGCCGTTTTATCAAATAACTCAGACACAAACTGTCGGCGCTGTTTTTCCTCCGCATAATATTTTTTTAGCGGTGGATGTGGAACTAATTCAGTTTCATTTTTTGGTGTGCCCATGATCTTACCTTTCTGGTTCTTTAGTACCTGAGATTTTTTGATGTTGAGCGCGATCAATACCCGACTGATTGAGACCGGAAATTCTTTTTCGACGTGCAACTCTATTGTTACGCCAATCCACCATATAACTTATGTAATATATAATCTTAAAAATAATCAGCGCTCTAGCTATCCGCGTGCCTCGGAAAACATCACCTGCTAACAGTGACGTAACACCCTCTTTGAGGTTTAAAACAGCCCTCGGGGCCATAAACATATTTCGCATTGCCGGCTGGGTTATTCTAAAAATAAACCAGGAAAACATTTTGATACCGCGTTTAACCGATTTTTCAAACTTTCTGGACTGCTTTTTGATAAGCCGGTGATTTTCAGGCTGCTGCAAAATCACATCGACCAGCTCAACCGCACGTTCGGCGCTGTTCATCGCAAATAAAACACCACTGGAAAACATCGGGTCGACAAAAGCGTAGGCATCTCCCACCCTTATATAATCGGACCCGACCATGCTATCGGTAACATAGGAAAAATTTCCAGTTGCTGTCACTGGCAATATCCGCTTGGCATTTTTCATTCGCTTATGCAGCAACGGCGAAAGCTGGATGGTATCCCACAAAAATTCTTCGACTGACTTGTCTCTGGATTTTAAGTACGCCGGCCAGCAAACGGCACCAACGCTGACCGTACCGTCTTTAAGCGGGATCAGCCAAAACCAGCCGTGGTCAAACCAATAGATGCTAATGTTGCCTTCATCTTCTCCTGACCTGCGCTCAACACCTTCAAAGTGCGCAAAAAGTGCTGCGCTGCTATGCTGTCGGTGACTACGTCGATCAGAAAATTTCTTCGCCAGGAACACGTCTCGACCAGAGGCGTCTACAATAAATCGAGTCCGCAACGTTTGATCGTCGCCATTGTCATCCCTCGCACTTACCCGTATATCCTGATAACTCGAAAATTCTACATTGGTAACCTGGACGCCTTCACTGACAAGCACACCATTGTCTTTGCTATTATTTAACAAAATCTGATCAAATTCTGAACGCTTAACTTGATACGCATACGGCAGAGTTTTATCAATGCTTGCGGAAAAAGAGTAAATCACTGGCGCACCGTGCTTCTCATCATTAAATTCGGCACCGTTTTTACGGATTCCAATTTCCTGAACCTTTTCCAGTACACCCAATCGTTGCAAGATCGGAAGGTTAAGTGGCAGTAAAGACTCGCCGATATGAAACCTGGGAAAGCGTTTTTTCTCCAGCAACACCACCTGCCAATTTTTCTGCGCTAACTGCGTTGCCACCGTTGATCCTGCCGGACCTCCGCCTATAACCACTACATCACAATCATAATTATCGTTTTTTTCCATACTGACAATTCAAATTTGCTAACGACTGATGTTAGCTAACCCCTCAATTTCCACTAATAAATCATCACGACAAATTTCACCATGTAAAAACAAGACTGGAACATCCTTATCAATGTACTGTTTCATGTTTTCCTCAATCAGAGGGTAGTGCTGTTTGTGGCGCACATAGATTTTTAAACTGCTAATCTCATCCAGTTTTCGAATACCCAGCTGGTGTACTTCTCTAACATGGTCGATTAAACTTTGCAGGTTTTTAAACGTTTCGTCCAATTGCTGCAATACATCACCTTCGTGTAGCGTTTTATGGCCAACGATACTGGCCGTTCCCGAAATAAACAGTTGACTTACATTTCGCCAGTTTTTTAACATAGCACGGGTAAAGGAAGGACTTTTAGGCCCGTACTGATCAGGATAATGAAAGGCACTAATTTGACGCGGGTTTTCAATCTGCACACCTGGATTTTTTGCAGCGATAAAATAGATCAGAAAAGTACTTTCCGAGTGTGCGCCGATCGCACTGGCGGCAGTCAGATAACGTTCGAAATCTGGTATTATAGAGAAGGCTTTATGCCGACCCACGCAAAAAGATTTATAACGCTCTATGTCTTCAGCTTCTGAATTAATATCACTAAAATAATTCCAAAGCCGCAATAAAGAGGAATAACCCAATTCGTGAATCAGATTTAAAATTTCCCGATAACACTGAAACGTACAATCTTCTAGAGAACTGAAATCAGACTCGTTTAATGTTATGGCACCGAACAAGACATCTTCCGAATGACGATAAGAGATATTGCCACGGTGACCTTGAGAAACTGAATGAGGCGCATACCAGATTTCTTGATAAGGTGTTGATGACAGGCAAGGCAAATTTACTTCCAGGGCGTGCTCAGCACAATAATCATCTGCGCCTGATTCAGGCCGATATTGGATCGTTGCCAGAATATTTTTATCGAGCAAATTTTTACTGGTCGTTGCCGGGTAATACACATTCACCGGCGCCTCGATTTCCCCAGGCTCTTTTGGCAGCGGTAATATTTTTATAACAGAATTTTCCATAATTTGAGTACTATTTTTGATTTTTATAAAAATAACTATTGAATCCAGGCTATTTTACCTTAAACTCCTCGTCACTTGCTGGATATCGTTAAATAATTCAGGACTACAGAATAATAAATATTTTAGGTTTTCCTGGTAAACAATTGATTTATATCTGTTTTACATTCTACACCAATTAGTTTTACTTGTTCTAGAAAGAAATCATTTTATAGGAAAAATTCTTAAATACTACCTACTGAGTAGTTTTTGATATAATTGCGTAGCAGTTTTGTACATTATTAAAAAAATCAGAAGAAAGGGGGCTTTTTTAATGCCTGAACAGACCACAGAAGAAAATGAAGTCGCCAAGTTAATCGTTAATACATTAAGTCTCGAAGACATAAATGCTGACGATATTAATCCGGAAGAGGCCCTTTTCCGCGATGGGTTGGGACTGGATTCGATAGACGCGCTGGAAATATCAATGGCTATTACCCAAGCTTATCATTTTCAGTTTCGTTCTGATAATCCTGATATCATCAAAATATTTTCGTCATTACGATCATTAACAGAACATATTTTAAAAAACAAAAAATAATTATGTCTACTGCTACCACTAAAGGTGTTGCTGCCAAGGGAATGGTTATAGCCTTTATCGCTTACCCGTTTATCGTACATTTCTGTATTGCTTATGACAAACCCGGTATTGCTGCTATCTATTTAACGACGCTGTTTGCCAGCCTTACCCTACTTAAATTCCGGCAAAAACAAGCGGGATCCGGTTTCTTGTTTGCGACCCTGACGGTCGTGTTTTTGCTTGTCAATTTAAGCGCTTACTCAAACTGGATCGTGTATACACTACCTATCGTTCTTTTTAGCGGGTTTATCTATATATTTGGCAACAGTCTTAAACCGGGGAATACACCTTATATAACCCAGATGGCACAGTTAATACGCGAAGAACCCCTTGACCCTATCGTCGAAAAATACACCAGAGCTGTCACAATAGCCTGGATCATACTGTTTGTCATTCTGGCACTCGTATCGATACTGCTCTTGCTTTATACGCCACTGTATATATGGTCCTATGTGACCAATTTTGTTAATTACCTATTGATCACTACTTTTTTTGTCGTTGAATATTCTATTCGCAGAATCTATCTTCAACACATCAACCATATGGGCTTTCTGTCATTTATAAAAAGACTTATAAAAGTATCCCTACAAAAATGAGCATTAGCGCACCTCTCACACGACAGCACACAGAAGATAGCCTACTGGCTTGGACCGCGACTCAATCGATTACGCACGGTCAGTTTATAGCGCACGTATTGGAGGTTGCAGAACAACTGCCAGAAAAACAATATATTATTAACTTAATCGAAAATCGATATCTTTTTATGGTCAGCTTTGCCGCCGCACTTATCAGAAAACAGGTTAACCTTCTTCCACAGTCGCGGGCACCGGAAAATATCGCTGATATTGCCTCGCATTACCCTGATTGCTACTGCTTGACGGAAACAAAACTAGCCGCTATCGCCAATCAGGTCATATTAAAAAACCTGAACTATGGCACCACCTGTAGTCAGGTACCACAAATAGCGACGGAGCAAATCGCTACCATTAGCTTTACCTCTGGCAGTACAGGAAAGCCTAAAGCGTTCAAAAAATACTGGGGCGATCTGACTCAATCCATCGAACTCGCCTCAGAACGTTTTAAGTTAACCGATAAAGCTCACCAAATTGTTGCCACTGTGCCCGCGCAACATATGTATGGACTGGAAACATCTGTGCTCTACCCGATGTTGACCGGTTGTGCTATTTATGGCGATCGACCGTTTTTTCCTGCCGATATCAATCAAATATTCAACCAGATACAACAACCTGCAATTCTAGTGACAACACCGGTACATTTACGTGCCTGTATATCGGCAAACCTTAAATGGCGAAATATCGAGTTTGTTATTTCCGCGACTTCACCCTTAAGCGTATCGATAGCCCAGCAGGCACATAAAACAATGGATACCAGAGTAGAGGAAATTTTTGGATGCACAGAAGCTGGGTCCATCGCCAGTCGGGAAACGTTAAATACGGATATATGGGATGTTTTTTCGAGTTTTAGCCTGTCGGCAAATCACGGGGTTACTCAGATTAACGCACCGTGCCTTCGGGAACCGGTAAACCTGCATGATGAGATTAAACTAATCAATGAACACCAGTTTTTACATCGCGGTCGTAACGAAGACATGATCAATATCGGCGGCAAAAGAGGGTCACTGGCAGATTTGAATTTAAAACTACAAGCGTTGGAAAATGTCGAAGCCGGTACGTTTTTTTTACCTGAAAACCAATGTAAAGACCAGCAATGCGCAATTGACCGATTGATGGCATTTGTAGTGGCACCCAATATTGATGAGAAAGAAATCATTAATGCACTGGCACAACAAATTGATCCGGTGTTTTTACCCAGGCCACTCTATAAAGTTGATCAGCTACCCTATAACGAAACCGGAAAACTGACGCTGGAAGCACTTAATAAGTTACATCAACAGCTCAGGCAACTTCATTTACCGCAAAACTAAAAATTTATGTCTAAACTGAATATTTGTTTTCCACAAGACCACCCTGCTCTTGCGGGTCATTTTCCCGGCAACCCGATTATACCGGGTGTGATGCTGCTTGAAGAGATATTAGAGCATTTTCAACGCCAACATCCTGATGCTAATGCCAGCGGATTTAGTTCTGTCAAATTTCTTCGGCCGCTCAAAGCAGAGCATACAACCTGCGTTGAGTTTAAAGTTATCAATGACAATAAGGTTAAATTTATTTGTGCGGATAGTAGCGATATATTTGCTCAGGGTGAAATTAAATTTTCTAATCAAACTCTGGATTGAGGTAGCCCGGCCTTCGTGAAGAGGCTGGGGAATATTCTATAGTGTAACCGGGCTTTCGCGCAGGAAACGAATAGAAATGTTTACGGGGGAATATTTTTGCTGCTGAATACTTTTTTAGCAGCGCCCCTCTCTTTACCGCCAGCCACAAGTTTTTTTCAGGCCAACAACCTGCGGTTGTAACTGTCCTGAAAAAATCTTCTGACTGGCGGTAGAGGGGCTTTCATTGAATTAAATGTCATTAATCCTTTATAGAACCGCTGCCTGGACTTTGCTGCGAAACTGGGCGAGTATTAAATAAAATTTATGAGTAGCCCGGACTTCGCGCAGCGAACGCCGGGGAACAGAATGGAGTTCGAAATCCAATTAAAACACGAGTGTCCGCAAGGTACTCGGTAGCTGACTAAAACAGGGTGAAATAGGATGTTCGCTCTCCCGGCGTTCGCTGCGAAACTGGGCGAGCATTAAATAAAATTTATGAGTAGCCCGGACTTCGCGCAGCGAACGCCGGGGAACGGAATGGAGTTCGAAATCCAATTAAAACACGAGTATCCGCAAGGTACTCGGTAGCTGACTAAAACAGGGAAAAATAGGATGTTCGTTCTCCCGGCGTTCGCTGCGCGAAGTCCGGGCTACCAGTTTAAAATTACTGGAGATAATTAAATAGGGAAAGACGGCTTCCAGGCCCGTCAATTGAAAATTCAGCGAACTAATCGCTTCGGTATAATCAAGATCCTCAATGACAGAAACTGTTTGTCTCAGCTCAAGAATCAAATCTGTGTTGCTGTTTTCCTCGCTATCCAACACATTTAGACGGCCACCTAAAGACGCTCTTATATTGGTGATGTTATCCGTTGCCTGATCAATATCGGTCAGAAACTGACTAACTGTATTGTGAAAATTTGTCAGACTTGTCGGACCGCTAGCGCCACCTTCAAGCGCATCGACAAGATTTTGTACTGTTTGAAAAAGACTTTGATTGGTACTGGGGCTTACTGTAAAAATATCGCCGTTATCTACCGAACCTTTAATATTTGTCTGTAATCCGTTAAATGAAATAGCTCCTCCCTCTTGATAGGCACCGCTGGCTTCTATATTGCCTGCACTGTCTTCTACCAGATAATAATTGGCCCCACTTTGCGCGAGCGTAATAGTATTACTGTTATTCGCTTCTGTTAAATTAGAAGCAAAGTAACCTGTTAGCGCATCGCCATCACCCGGCGTAAATCCAGATAAGCTTTCGTTGATAACAATATCACCTGCGTTCGGTGAAGTATTCGCAAGCTGCAATGCACCACCCGTTACAATTGCACGAACATTCGTCGTACCGACACTCAGGTTAATTTGATTTGCCAAATCCGTTAACGATGCGATCGGTGTACCACTTTCTGCAACGGAATAAACGTTTATGCCATTGATGTTAAGCGTATAAGACAAATCATCGTTGACCCCTATCGCATCATTAAACGTCAATGTTCCGGTCGCGGTAGTGGTGTTTGCGAATGTAATATTGTAACTGTCACCGTCAACTAGCGATGAATTAATAACAGACCCTGGATCGATAACACCCGTGCCCGCATTACTCGCATTATCTCTGGCTGTAAAAATTCCATTTCCATTTTTTAGTTGCAAAAAAACTTCGCTACCAGAATTACCGGTTGCAATCTGCCTACCTTCCGTAATTTGTAACAGTCGTTGTCCCTGATCACCGCTATAAACATAAGCGCCGCTGGCATCCCGAGAAAAAGGCTGGGTGTTCCCCTTAAAACCAGAAAATATATACTCACCGTTAGCATTTCGGGTATTTGCGGAGGCCAATAATGATTCGAGCTGTTGCTTGACTTCACTGGCAATCGTTTTTCGACTTACTGCGGTTTGGGAATCGTTGTTGCCCTGTATCGCCAGTTCGCGTATCCGCTGAATCGCGTTTTGCACGGCTGATAGCGTCTGTTCTTCAAATCCTGAATATTGTCTGGCCGTACCAATATTGACCAGATACTGCTCCTTTACCTGCACTGATTTTTTTAGATTCAAAATCCTTGTTGAACCGGAGGGATCATCGGCAGGCGACAAAATACGTCTCCCGGTTGCCAACTGGTTTTGTGCCTTGCCAATACTTTTTTGACGGTTTAGCAACGCATTAACAGCTGCCGTATGTAACATTTTGCTCGACACTCTCATTACCGACCCACCACACCAATAATGGTCTGAAACATTCTATCTGCTGCTAATATTAATTGTGACATCGCCTGATAGGCTTGTTGGAACTGCAGTAGATTTGAGGCTTCCTCATCTAGATTAACACCCGATACTGATTCTCGCGCCTCGATCGACTGGTTTAATAGTATTTCCTGTGCATCACGGGTTAGCTCAACCGTCCGTGTCTGGGTTCCGATATCAGCAACTAGATTTCCATAAGCTTCGTTAAAGCTCGATGTGCCGCCGTTAAGAATCAGAGAATTTTGGAAATTTCCCAGTAGCAACATGTTACGATTATCACTCACACCGCCAGTATTCTGCTGAACAGAAAACTGGTCGCCAGAATTTGCCGTGCCGGACACGCTGGTATCAATTCCATTAAAACTAATGGTGCTGCCAGATACGTAGTTTCCATCTGCGACAGCAGTGTTCAATGAATTGAGGACAATATAACTATCTGCTGGACTATTATAAGTAAGGCTTGCCGTGTTGGCAGTCCCGGTTAGTGCGGATCCAAAATACCCTGTCACTGTATCGCCGGCTTCGACGGTACCCGCAGTCGTATTCAATGTCTCTGTTATGTTAATGCTGACTGATGACGCCGGATCATTGGCAAGAATTAAACTCGTGCCCGCAGCATTAACATAAGCCCTAACGCCCGTTGTGGCCGTTGCACCGTTAATAACGCCTTGGAGTGCAGTCAGATCAGCTAACTGTGGATTTGCTTCTGTTTGCGTATATATCGTGGTACCGTTTATGCTTAATTCGTATTGCAGAGTACTGTCACTATTATTATCGTTTATCGCACCGATCGTCGTCCCATTCGCCGCTGCCACGGTACTATTACCCAGAGTAATATTATACGTACCGGCTACATAGGAGGCCGTGTTACTAACACTGGTAGCACCGATTGCCGCTGTGCCGGTATTATTGATATTGCTTTCACCAATAACGGGCAAGGCCGCTGCAATTTGTCGCGAATCGGTAATCGCGAGTCTCAGACCGCCAAGACCTTCTGCTGTGGGTTTAATAACATATAAATCACCACTACCCGAAGCAGAGTTAATGGTCACATTAAACCCATCAATTTCTGCTGAGGTAAAAGGATACCCGCCGCTGGCATCAATATTAAATTTGGTATTATCCGACAAACGTGTTAACACATACTGATCTGCGCCTTCAGATCTTAACCGATAGTCACTGGTCGTTAAATTATTCACATCGCTAATCGCTGCACTGATGTTACCAAACCCCACGACCGAGTTAGTCGGCGAATCAAATACACCCGGACCAAATCCATTACTATTAACCGCATTAAAAAAATCACCACCAAGCGCCCCGTCTAAATCCTGCCCCAGCCGATGTTGTGCATTGACAGTATCGGCCAGGCCCAATGCGATCCGACCGAGCGCGTTGCGACTGGGCGTCAACACGCCGTCAATAAAATTATTGATAGCCCCTATTTTACCGCCAGACAGCTGCTGAGTAATATTGGCCGTTGAATTACCAACGGATACAAAAATATCTTGCTTGGAGGGATCAAATGGGTTGTTTGCGATAGATAAGGTTTGCGCTTCAAAACCGACAACCAGGGCCTGCCCACTACCAATAAACACATTAAGCGAGCCATCATTCTGCATAACAGTACTGACTGATACATTTTGCGAAAGATCAAGTAATAACTGATCTCTTTTGTCCAATAAATCATTAGGCGGCTTTGAAAATTGGTCTCCAGGTGATGCCGCTATTTGCCTATTAAGGTTGGCAATATTTGCAGCGATGCTATTTATTTCTGCGACGTTAACCTTGAGCGACGAGTTAGCATCCCTTAATAAGTTATCAAAGCGGCGGTCGAAACTATCAAATTTGAATGCTAATGCTTCTGTTTGTCCGATGAGTACCTGACGCGCAGAGAGTGAACTAGGGTCGTCAGCGACGCTTTGCACCGCATCAAAAAAATTCTGCATAGAAGGGGCCAATCCTGCGACCGGATCGGCAACCAGGTTATCAATTTGTGATGACAGTGAATAGAGTTCGTCCAGTTGTGCAAATAACCCAGTGTTCGAAACCAGCTGACTTTGAACAAATCCATCAACCTCGCGACGTATTCCAGTCGCCTGAACACCCGATCCTATATACCCTATGCCGGAATAGGAGGGTGTACGGGTTGCAAAATCGACAGACTGGCGACTATAACCTGGTGTAGTGGCATTGGCGATATTTTGACTGACCGTCGAAAGCTTGGATTGAAAAGCTCTTAAGCCGGAAACACTGATTTGGAAAACATCTGACATAACTTAACTCGCTAGTTTCTTCATGATATCTTTAAAGGTATTTCCATTTATAATCCCATGCAACTTGCTCCCATAATCTGGATCGGTAGCATAGCCTGAATCTTTAATTTCCTGAATAAATTTATTAATATTATTTCCAGTCCCCAATACTTTTTGGTAACGAGGATTTTGCTGTAAAAAATTTGCATAATCTTTCAAGCTTTTTTCCGAGCTATCATAACCACGAAAAGTTTGCTGAATCTCAATTAATCGATTTGAATGAAATTCATTGGTATCGACGGTAATTTTATTGCCATTCCACGATGGGGTGGCTTTAATGCCGAAAAGATTATGAGCACTGTTCCCGTTTTTATCTTTCGGGATATGCTTGCCCCAACCAGTTTCCAATATCACCTGGGCCAAAATTGCTTTTGGACTTATATTTAATTCCTTAGCAACACCCTTGACCTGATTCCAGATACTCTTGGCAAAATCAAGCGGAGACTGATCTGTTTGCACAGCGGCTGTGTTAGCGCCTGATTGCTTTGTGGTAACAGGAATACTATTAATGTACTTTTGCAATTGCAAATCAACTTTTTTATCGGTATTAACCGGCGGTATTGATATTGGGATTTTAGGGAGTAGATTGGTTTCTTTATTAGTCTCTTGATCCGGATCTATATTTGTAACCCTGCCTAACTGTGTTGCGATCATCTTGGCAAGACCAATTCCCCCGGCCGCTGACATTTGTATGGCGATTTGCTTATCAAACATGTCCATATACATTTTACTTTGCTCACTTTCAAACAAACCACCACCCATGCTGGCATCGCGCATGCTCTTAACCATCATTTGAGTAAACAAAGCTTCGAATTGACCGGCGACTTCTTTCACCGCTTGCGGTGATTTTTGCCGTGCGAGATATTTTAGTTTCGCCAAGCCTTCAAGATTAGTATAAGAATCTGTATTTACGCTGTATTGACCGTCCATATCCACATCCCGTCGTCAGATTATTACTAACTCTGCACGAAGCGCGCCAGCCTGTTTTAGCGCCTCTAGAATGGCGACCAGATCACCGGGTGCTGCACCAACTCGATTAACTGCCCGGACTATATCTTTCAAACTAACACCCGTTTTAAATAGAAACATGCGCGATTTTTCCTGATCGATTTTAATACCGGATCTAGGCACAACGGTTGTCGTTCCACGGGAAAAAGAATTTGGCTGACTAACCTTCGGTTTTTCAGAAATAGTAACCGTTAAGCTGCCATGCGTGACGGCCGCCTCTGTCACCATAACATGCTTGCCAATAACAATGGTTCCGGTGCGTGAATTGATTATAATTTTGGCCGCAGAATCCCCCGGCGAAACGTTAATATT
>QILK01000040.1 GCA_003233345.1 Gammaproteobacteria bacterium
AGCTGAATTTGCATCTCTAATTCTTTGGAAAATTCGTGATTATTGGTGCTTGGTTGTTGAGGTGTTTTGCTTATTAATACTTTTTGGTGGCGCCTCTCTTTTTACCGCCAGTCACAAGTTTTTTTCAGGCCAACAACCTGCGGTTGTAACTGTCCTGAAAAAATCTTGTGACTGGCGGTAGAGAGGCTTCCATTGTATTGAGTGTTATTAAACCTTTATCAAACCGTTGCTCGGACTTCGCAATGAAACTGTATGAATACCCTTAGAACGGGATGGAAAATGATGTTGATTTCACCGATAGCCCAAAGCCCATATAGATCATCAGAAGTTTTTTTGAGTGGTAACACTCAAAAAAATCTTGTGACGGGCTATTCAATGGGCATTGTTGAATAGAATTAGGGTTGAGCTGAATCACTTTTGTTTTCCCGGCGTTCGCTGCGCGAAGTCCGGGCTACGTTGCGAGGCGTTTTGATTGTTTTATGTTTGACGTTGCGAGGCGTTTTGATTGTTTTATGTTTGACGTTGCGAGGCGTTTTGATTGCCTCTGGTTTGCTTAGTGGATGACGGGTGGTGCTGAATCTTTTGGTTTGCCGGAACTGATTTCGTCATCATCCGCATCGCGACGGTGACGATAAAGATAATGGTTTTCCCGGCGAACGGATGATTTCCATCCATTATGATTTGATCACCATCAATGCTGGTCACGGTAAAGGTTTTGACTTCACCTTGGTCATTTTGAAACTGGGGCATCGCATCGACATGCCTAAATTCAGGTGGTACGTTATCGAGTTTATCGGTATAAATTAACCCGGGGTCAATCTCACCAAAACCCTCTTTTGGTGTGATCGTGATTTCGACCTTGTCGCCTTCGACATGACCTTCCAGAGACGTCTCGAGTTTGGGCAATAAACCACTATTGGTACCATGTACATAACCAGTGGGCAAGTCATACTGGTCCATTAATTTACCCTGATCATCGGTTATTAAATAGGTAAAATAAACCGCCTTGTTTTTCTCAATTTTCACGCTACTCATTAAAACCCTTACTTAAGACTCTTGCGCAAGTTTTCCAGTGCGCTTAATTGGGCCAACGCTTCTGCCAACTCGGCCTGTGCTTTGGCTATATCAATTTCAGATGCCTTGTCTTGCAACGTTTGCTCTGCGCGTTCTTTTGCCGAGATCGCCGCCGCCTCGTCTATATCTTTTGCTCGTGTTGCTGTGTCGGCCAAGACGGTAATAACATGCGGTTGAATTTCTAACATGCCCCCCGACACATAGATAGACTGCTCCTCACCCCCATCAACCTGTATGCGAATAGATCCGGGTTTTAGTCGCGTCATCAGCGGTGTATGTTGAGGTGCGATGCCGACCTCACCCATTTTTGCCGGGGCGAATACCATCGTTGCTTCGCCGGAATATATTTCCTCTTCAGCACTGACTATGTCTATATGAATCGTTGATGCCATAAAATTGCCTCAGGGTCTAAAGTGTCTTCGCTTTCTCAGCGACTTCATCAATGCCACCAACCATATAAAACGCCTGTTCTGGATACTGATCCATTTCACCCTCAACAATCGCTTTAAAACCGCGAATAGAATCAGCAAGAGAAACATATTTACCTGACATGTTGGTAAAGGTCTCTGCCACAAAAAACGGCTGAGACAGGAAGTTCTGAATTTTACGGGCTCTGGAAACGGCCAACTTATCGTCTTCTGATAATTCATCCATACCGAGAATGGCGATGATATCTTTTAGTTCTTTATAACGCTGCAAAGTACCCTGAACCGCGCGCGCGGTATCATAATGCTCTTGACCAATGACTAATGGATCAAGTTGCCGCGAAGTCGAATCCAGTGGATCGACCGCAGGATAAATACCAAGCTCTGCTATCTGACGAGACAGCACCAGTGTTGCATCCAGATGCGCAAACGTGGTCGCTGGTGACGGATCGGTCAAATCATCTGCCGGTACATACACCGCCTGAATCGATGTAATCGAGCCGGTCTTGGTCGAGGTGATTCGCTCCTGTAGCGCACCCATTTCTTCCGCCAGCGTTGGCTGGTAGCCTACTGCAGAAGGCATTCGGCCTAATAGCGCAGACACTTCTGTTCCGGCTAATGTATAGCGATAAATGTTATCAACAAAAAATAAGACATCCCGTCCTTCTTCACGAAAATATTCGGCCATCGTTAATCCGGATAGTGCTACCCGTAAACGGTTGCCAGGAGGCTCATTCATTTGTCCATAAACCAGGGATACCTGTTTTAAGACATCGGCATCTTTCATTTCATGGTAGAAATCATTCCCTTCCCGGGTACGTTCACCAACACCGGCAAAGACTGAGTAGCCACTATGCTCACGGGCAATATTGCGAATAAGTTCCATCAACGTCACTGTCTTACCAACACCGGCGCCCCCAAACAATCCAATCTTGCCACCTTTGGCAAACGGACAAATCAGGTCGATTACCTTAATACCCGTTTCCAGCATTTCTAATGTCGATGCTTGCTCGTCAAATGCAGGGGCTTTGCGGTGAATAGTCCAACGCTCTTCTTCGCCAATATCGCCGCCATCATCAATCGGCTTGCCGAGCACATCCATAATACGGCCCAGTGTTTTTTTGCCTACTGGCACGGTAATCGCTGAACCGGTATTGCTAACATCAAGCTCTCGCTTTAGACCTTCGGAGCTTCCCATTGCAATTGCCCGCACAATACCATCACCTAGTTGCTGCTGCACCTCTAGGGTCAGATCAGTGCTGGTGACTTTTAGCGCATCATATACCTTGGGGATACTGTCTCGTGGAAATTCAACATCCACGACCGCGCCAATGATTTGTACAATTTTTCCAGAACTCATGTTCGGATCCTCATTTAAAAACTAAAAATTTTTGACCGGGTTATACCGCAGCAGCGCCACTGACTATCTCTGATAGTTCCTGGGTAATCGCTGCCTGCCGAGCCTTGTTATAGGCTAATTGCAGATCATCGATCATGCCGCCGGCATTATCGGAAGCGGCTTTCATCGCCACCATACGCGCGGCCTGCTCGCAAGCAATGTTTTCAACAACCCCTTGATAAACCAACGATTCGATATAACGCATTAATAATGCATCAACCACTTCTTTTGAGTCAGGTTCATATAAATAATCCCAGTAGTGGGAAATATTTTCTGCTTCATCAGCAACCAAAGGAATAAGCTGCTCAACGTTTGCCCGCTGGGTCATAGTATTTACGAAGATGTTTGATACCAAAAACAAGCGGTCAATCTCGCCATTTTCATAGGCATCGAGCATCACCTTAACAGTACCGATCAGCTCTTCTAACCGCGGTGCATCACCTAAGTGTGAAGCCTCCGCTTTCAACCCACCTTTAATACGCCGAAAAAACATTCGCGCTTTCTGGCCGATGGTACACAGTTCAATATCGACCCCTGATTCGTTAAATGGCTTCATGTGCGCAAAAACAGCCCGAAATAGGTTTGAATTCAAACCACCACATAATCCACGATCAGTACTGATAATAATATAACCAACTTTGGCTACTTCACGTTCTATCATAAAGGGATGTTGATATTCAGGATGGGCATGAGCCATATGGGCAATAACATTACGTATTTTTTCAGCATAGGGTCGCGCGGCTCGCATACGATCCTGCGCTTTGCGCATTTTGCTTGCCGCAACCATTTCCATCGCACCGGTAATTTTTTGGGTATTTTTAACACTGGTTATTTGCGTGCGTATCTCTTTTCCACTTGCCATATTCTTATCTCAGAGTTTAGTTACCGATATTCACTATCCGCTGTATTATTCCTATATTTACCAGGTGCCATTGGCCTTAAACTCTTCCAGCACTTTTTTTAATTCCGCTTTAATCTCATCACTGTAATCACCCGACGCGTTGATATTATCGAGCAAAGCAGAAAAATTGCTGCGCGCATACGAATGCATCGATGCTTCAAAAGCAACAATTTTGTTGACGTCGACATCATCGAGAAAACCTGCGTCAGCGGCAAACAAAGACAACGCCATTTCGGCAATACTCAGTGGTTCATACTGCTTTTGCTTCATTAGCTCGGTAACACGTTGGCCACGCTCAAGCTGCTTTCGTGTTGCCTCATCAAGGTCGGATGCAAATTGAGAAAAGGCGGCAAGTTCACGATACTGGGCTAGCGCCAATCGAACACCCCCCCCTAACTTTTTAATAATAGACGTTTGTGCAGCGCCACCTACCCGTGATACGGATAACCCGGCGTTAATGGCAGGACGAATACCGGCATTAAACAGGTCAGTTTCCAAAAATATCTGGCCATCGGTAATCGAAATCACGTTGGTTGGTACAAACGCCGAAACGTCACCGGCTTGGGTTTCAATAATGGGCAGTGCTGTCAACGAACCGGTTTTACCTTTTACTTTTCCATCGGTAATTTTTTCCACATGCGCAGCATTAATTCGCGCTGAGCGTTCGAGTAGACGCGAGTGAAGGTAGAACACATCACCTGGATAAGCTTCACGACCAGGCGGACGTCGCAATAGTAATGATACCTGTCGATAAGCCCAGGCTTGTTTGGTCAGATCATCATAAACGATCAACGCATCTTCACCTAAATCGCGAAAATACTCGCCCATCGAACAGCCTGAATAAGGGGCAATAAACTGTAGCGCAGCAGACTCGGCGGCTGCGGCAGCAACAACGATCGTATGCTCCATGGCACCGTGTTCTTCGAGTTTACGCACGACGGCGGCGATCGAAGAATTTTTTTGTCCGATAGCGACGTAGATACATTTAACACCAGTGCCTTTTTGATTAATAATCGCATCAATGGCAACCGCTGTCTTACCTGTTTGCCGGTCACCAATAATCAATTCGCGCTGACCACGTCCAACCGGGACCATCGCATCAATCGATTTAAGACCCGTTTGCACTGGCTCACTAACCGATTGCCTGGAAATCACGCCAGGCGCTACCTTTTCAATCGGCGCACTTGAGCTGGCTTCAATCGGTCCTTTACCATCGACCGGGTTTCCGAGCGAATCGACAACGCGACCCAATAATTCGGGTCCGGTGGGCACCTCAAGAATACGACCGGTACATTTAACACTATCACCCTCAGTAATGTGCTGGTAAGCACCAAGGATAACCGCGCCAACCGAGTCACGCTCCAGGTTAAGCGCCATCCCAAAAGTATTATTTGGGAATTCGAGCATTTCACCCGACATAACATCAGCCAGTCCATGGATACGAACAATACCGTCCGTCACCCCAACAACTGTCCCTTCGTTACGTGCTTCGGCACTGGCATCAAATTTCTCGATGCGTTTTTTAATCAGCTCACTGATTTCTGATGAATTAAGTTGCATATCTGCATTCCTCTAAAACATAAATTCTTTTATTTATATACGCGTGGCATAACTTAGCTTGTCTAGTTTGCCCGATGCCGAACCGTCTATGACCAGATCACCGGCACGAATGATGGCACCACCAATAACGGACTTGTCAATGACCGCGTTAATTTTAACTTTTTTACCCAGCCTGGCCTTGAGCGCGCTGGCGATCTTTTTTTCCATCGCCTCGGTCAACGGGAAAGCGGTAATCACATCTGCCTCAACCGCCCCTTCTTCTTCCGCCCGCAATAACTCGTAGACAGCAGCGATTTCCGCTAACAATGTCAAGCGGCCATTTTCGACCAGGACGCGTAAAAGGTTTTTGCCTTGGGTATTGATCGCTTTAGCGCTAACTTCAACAAGCACATCACTGAGATCTTGCTTACTGACCGTCACATCCTTAATCAAGGCTGCAATTGATTTTTCAGACACCAGCTCAAGCAAATTTACGAGTGTCTTTGACCAGGCTGGTAACTGCTTTTTTTCCATGGCCAGTTTAAAAATTGCCTGAGCGTATGGACGGGCGAGGGTGACTAACTCAGCCATCTATATCTCCTTGACCAATTGACCCAACAGGTCAGCATGGGCCTTCTCATCGATTTCCTTCCCCAGTACTTTTGCAGCACCTGCCATGGCAATGGATGCAACTTGTGTACGCAACTGCTCGCGTGCCCGGTTAACTTCCTGCTCTATTTCCGCCTTGGCGGCGACAATAATACGCTCAGCTTCTGCCTTGGCGTCATTTTTGGCTTCTTCGATAATTTCAGTTTTGCGTTTTTCGGTCTTGCTTAAGATCTCAATCGCCTGTTCTTTGGCTTTGCTGATTTCCAACTGCGCCTGAGTTTTAGCATCCTCTTCAGCGCGCTGGCCTTTTTCGGCAGCAGACAAGCCATCGGTAATACGCTGATTACGCTCGTCCATCACCTTGGTTAAAGGCGTCCAGACAAACTTCATCGTAAACCAGACAAACAATGCAAAGGTAATCATTTGCACAAACAATGTGGCGTTAATACTCATGAATTGTCTCCTTCAGTCTGAAACAATTACAGTCCGGCTATAAATGGATTAGCAAAAATAAACCACATAGACATACCCAGTACAATCATTGGGAAGGCTTCCATCAAACCACCGGTAAATAACATTTGACCCATTAGTTGCGGCCGCATTTCCGGCTGACGGGCGATACCTTCAATATACTTTGCACATATCATTCCCCAACCAAGGGCCGAACCCAACCCTGCAGCCGCCAGGATAATGCCAACAGCGATAGCGGTGGAACTTATCACTTGTGCTTTTAACACGCCATTAGCTGCAACTACCGTTGCCTCTGCCAATACTTCAAGAATCATTGCTCATTCTCCATTATCAATTAAATAAATTAAAAATTAGTGATCATCTAACGTCTGCGACGCTAATGACAAATAGACGGTCGATAACAGCATAAAAATAAATGCCTGCAGTGTTATCACTAAAATATGGAATATCGCCCACCCAAGACCCAAAACAATTTGTAGCGGAATTAATGCCTGAATGACGATCAATGTCGCGATCAACAGGAACAGCAATTCACCAGCAAACATGTTGCCGAACAACCGTAGACCCAAACTGACAGGCTTGGCGAGTTCTTCGATCGTTGTCATAATAATATTGACGGGCATCAACCATTTGCCGAATGGATGAAATAGAAACATCTTGATATAGCCGATGGGACCTTTGAATTTAATATTATAATAAATAATGATGGCAAAGACTGAAATCGCCAGTGCAAACGTGGTTCCCAGATCGGTGGTCGGTACCGGTTTGACATAGTCCACCCCAAACCAACTCAGTATTTTTGGAATTAGATCTACGGGTATCAGGTCCATGGCATTCATCAGAAATACCCAGACAAATATCGTCATCGCCAGTGGGGCGACCAGCTTGTTGGCCTCGGTAAAAATGGATTTAACCTGGCCACCAACAAATTCGACGATCAGTTCAAGAAAACTTTGTATCCCGGAAGGTGTTCCAGCAGTCAATGATTTACGCATACGAAAAGCCGCAAACGCGACTAAAGCAAACGTTAACCAACCAAAGATGATGGTATCCAGATTCAATGTCCAGAACCCATCGCCAATACTATTGTTTTTTAAATGATGCTGAATATACTCAACTGAAGTTAGATCTCCACTTGCTGCCACAGTTTTGCCTCAAATTTAAATAGAATTCTTGCATATCACTGATGCCCCGTTAACTTTTTTCATATCGGGTTGGTGCGGGCAAACTTAGTCTTGCCGCAACAATAAAGCCGATGTAACCCGCAGCAAAAGCCACTATTTGTGGCACGGGTGCCAATTTTAACCAACCGATGCCTATTGCAAAGCCGGCGAACGTGATAATAAATCTTTGTACTACCCCAGCGTACATCGCTAGGGCAAAATTTTGGCCTTCTGCCGTTTCCGCTTTTTGAAAGCGAAAACCCATTAATACAGTATTCGTCATTAGTATAGCGCCGCCATAAAAGGCCGCCCACATAAATTCAGCGCCTTTAGCAAACAGGAAACCGGTTGCGACGAGGCATGTTAAAACTACTTGCGCGATCAATAGGTTACGAATACTACGTTGCATTAATGCGTTCCAAGAAACAAGTGAGCATGTGATGCATGTCATTGCGGAACCCTGAGCTCAGGATAAATATGCATCTGCGGCGCGAATTATAATTATTAAGTTGCGCAGGGTCAATGAAGAATGGGATATTTTATACAAATAATTAGTATAAAATCAGGCTGCACTAGTGGTTAAAGTGATAACTATTTGATTTTCTCTAAAATACCGTCCAACTCGTCAGAACTATTATATTTGATGACCAGCTTTCCTTTACCCGAAGGGGTATGCTGTATCTGCACTGCCGCACCCAGCTGCCCGGATAACTTGTCTTCCAGTCGCTTAATATCCGGATCTTGTGTCGGTGGTGGTTTTTTCTCAACTTTTTCCGGGGAATGCTGTTTACGCACCAATTGCTCGGTTTCACGCACCGACAATCCGCTTTTTACCACTTTCTGGGCCGCTATATATTGCGCCTCAGCCTTTAGCGCCAGCAAGCAACGTGCATGTCCCATTTCCAGCTTACCATTGTCGACCATTTTTTTGACCCGGTCCTCAAGTTCCTGCAGACGCAGTAAATTAGTAACACCCGTTCGTGAGCGCCCGACAGATTCAGCTGCCTGCTGGTGGGTCATCTTAAATTCATCGATCAGTCGCTGTAATGCCCTGGACTCCTCCATCGGATTTAAATTTTCACGCTGAATATTTTCGATAAGCGCCATGGCAATAGCAGCGCGATCGGGTACCTGGCGAATAATACAAGGTATTTCCTGAAGACCGGCAATTTGTGCTGCCCGCCAACGTCTTTCACCAGCGATAATTTCATATTGGTCTTTACCAATAGGCCGAACAACAATGGGCTGAACAACCCCTTGCTCGCGAATAGAGTCCGCCAGTTCCTCAAGACTTTCCTGCTGCATATTGGTTCTTGGCTGATATTTACCACGTTGAATCAAATCAACCGCCACATTTGCCATCATGCCATCGGGAATTGACCCGGTCTCTTTTTTTCCTGATTCTGAAGTTTCTACCGCCGCGTCTTTTTTTGCTGAAGAAGATCCCCCCAATAATGCATCAAGTCCACGACCCAGACCACGTTTACGCGCCATATCTAATTCCTGATTAAAGTACTCTGAAATAAGTACCAAGTTACAAAATAATTTCCAGTGGAAATTAAGCGGATGTAGCCATATCGGAAGCTTTTTTAGCTTCCCGCCTTAATATTTCACCCGCCAGTGCAATATAAGACAAAGCACCCCTTGAGGTTCTATCATACTGTAATACTGGCATTCCGTGACTGGGTGCTTCTGCCAGGCGAACGTTACGCGGAATAATCGTACGATAAACCTTGTCGTCAAAGTGCACAATTAATTGTGCTGAAACTTGTGTTGCCAGATTGTTTCGTGGGTCAAACATAGTACGCAACAGCCCATCGATTTGCAGCTCTGTATTGACTGCTTCGCGAATCTTGTCAATCGTATCCAGCAGTGCTGTCAATCCTTCCAGCGCATAATATTCACACTGCATTGGAATCATAACGCCATCGGCTGCCGCCAGTGCATTGATTGTCAACATGTTAAGTGACGGAGGGCAATCAATCAGAATATAATCATAACTACCACGGATTGATGCCATCGCACTACGTAATTTTGTTTCTCTTTCATCGCCATCGAGCAATTCAACTTCGGCAGCAGTGAGATCGCCGTTACCAGGCAAAATATCGAATCCACCGTCTTCCAAGCGGATGATCGCATCTTTTGCATCGACATCACCCATCAATACGTCAAAACTGGAAGCCTCCAGTCCATTTTTATTAACGCCACATCCCATGGTCGCGTTCCCTTGCGGATCCATATCGACCAACAATACCCGCCGTTTTGTCGCTGCCATCGATGCAGAAAGATTAACGGAAGTTGTTGTTTTCCCAACACCGCCTTTCTGATTTGTGACCGCAATAATTCTACTCATGGTTTGCTACCTGTTACGTTGCCTAAAACTGTTTTCCTAACGCGTTTATTACAAAATATTCTGGTCTATAACCCGCCCAGACATGGGTTCCAGCAAAACTACCACATTGCAATTATAGGCATTAACTATGAATTTTGCCGAAATAAGTATAAATTTATAGGTTATTTCCCCAATCAATTTACAGTTGAATTGAGCACGCTAAATCAGTATGTTAATCTTGTGACCAGTTTGAGTCAAGAAATCGCGCATATAGCATATAAAACTAGCGAACATAGTCACATATGGAAACTAACTGAATCACATTTTTTTTAAAATTCTCCTACATAAGTGACGCTTGTCAGGATAGAATATTGGTCAGCAGGAGTCTGACTGGTACATTAAAAAACGCTAATACAGCAGTCAGCAATAGGACTCTCTGTTGAATTAAAATAAGCGTTAAATTGTAACGGGAAGTAAAGGAACCATGGACATCACGAAGATGATAATTGGAAACAACACTATTCGCTCATCGGCTACTCATTGCCAACCTGGCGGCTATTTAATCTCGGCGCAGTCTTGTGCACTTCGATTCAAACGCTGTATAGCACCTCCGGTCATAATTTTATTATCATTGATTTCAGCATCTGTTTTTGCGGCTGATGATTCAGTCGATGCGCAGGATGATAGCAATCCCTATATCGGCGTGACAGAAGAAACCCGTCAGGCAGTCACAAAAATAAAAAGCGAAGAAGCAGAAAAAGCGCAAGCAACAAAAACAGAAGCCCGGCGCAAACGTATTGCTAAAGCAATCAAAGACATTAATGAACAGGCTGCCATCAAAAATGGCCCGTTAGATAAAGCTGAACAGAGCAAGCCCGACAGCGTTGAACAGCCTAATGATAAAAAACAACAGGACCATGTCGCCAACACCAAGCCTAACAGTAAAAACAATGAAGATAGCGATTATCCTTATGTAGGTGTATCAGAAGAAACAGAACAGATTGTTTACACGATAGAACAGTCGGAATTAAGAGAAAAACAACACAGTGCCAGCAAAAGTGGTGGCACCGGCGATAAAGATAAAGATAAAACCGAACAAAGCACCGCTAAAGTAAACCCGGCGCCGGAAGAGGAAAAACCAGCCACCACGGCTAAAACAGGCTCGGCACAGCAAAAAGTGGATTCAGCAACGGAAGTTGCTGACCAGTCAACGGTAACTAAAACTTATTATGTGTCTCCACAAGCCAGGGCCAGCGAAAAACAAGCCGCTGTCAAAAAGGTAAAACGGGTCGCTAGCGCTATCAGGACAAAATACAAAAATAAAACAGCGGCGGTCAAAAGCGCACGGTCAAATAATAACAACCATCCCAAACCCGGCAAAACACCCAACAAGATCAGCAAAGAAGAACAAGCCGCGAATGCTGCGAAAATTACCGCATTAATTAAAGAAGCAAAGACCGCGAAAACAGCTAGAGATGCCCAGGCAAACAAAAAAACTGTGGCTGTCAAAAAAAGCACACAGTCTCATAGTAACAATCGCCCCAAACCCGGCAAAACACCCAACAAGATCAGCAAAGAAGAACAAGCCGCCAATGCTGCAAAAATTGCTAAATTAATTAAAGAAGCAAAGCAGCTAGAGACGCCCAGGCAAGCAAAAAAACTGTGGCTGTCAAAAAAAGCACACAGCCTCATAGTAACAATCGTCCCAAACCCGGCAAAACACCCAACAAGATCAGCAAAGAAGAACAAGCCGCCAATGCTGCAAAAATTGCTAAATTAATTAAAGAAGCAAAGGCCGCGAAAACAGCTA
>QILK01000237.1 GCA_003233345.1 Gammaproteobacteria bacterium
GGCGGCATCGCTCGTGCCAGCGAACGTCTGCATTTGACTCCCCAGACCATTAGCGGACAGCTCAGTTTGCTGGAAGAATACTTGAATGAAAAGCTGCTAACCCGTGTGGGACGCAATTTAGAATTAACCGAGACCGGGCGATTAGTATTGAGCTATGCCGAGGAAATTTTTTCACTGGGAGGTGAACTGGAAGAAATGGTACGTAACCTACCATCCAAAAGACCGTTGGTATTCAAGGTGGGAGTGGCAGACGTGGTGCCAAAATCCATTGCCTACCGATTATTGGCTCCCGCGCTGCAACTGCCCGAGCCTGTCCGTATCGTCTGTCGGGAAGGCGCTATCGATTCACTACTGGCAGAATTAGCGGTACATCGCGTCGATCTGGTCATTGCCGACGGACCCATTCCCCCAGAGGTCAACGTCCGTGGCTTTAATCACCCGCTCGGTGAATGCGGTATCAGCTTTTTTGCCGTGCCGCAATTGGCACGCAAGTACAACAAGGATTTTCCTCAATGCCTTAATGGCGCACCCTTGCTCCTGCCCGGTGAAATGACCGTGGTACAAAGCCGGCTGGTAAAATGGTTAGACGGACTCCACATCCACCCCCGTATCGTCGGCGAGTTCGATGACAGCGCACTGATGAAAGCATTCGGTCAGGCTGGCACGGGGATATTTATCGCACCCACCCCCATTGCAACAGAAGTTAAAAAACAGTATGGCGTAGTCGTCATCGGCCAAACCAATGAAGTGTGCGAGCAGTTTTTTGTTATTTCCGTGGAACGAAAAATCTCCCATCCTGCGGTGGCCGCGATCACCGAGACAGCACGGGAATGGCTATTTCGCGATGTTCCGCGACAAACTAAGCGAAAAAAATCAAAAAAAAATAGTTAGCTTATTTTTTCTTTAAGTTCACGTTTCCTTTCTACACCAATATTATCCCAGTGCTTATTACACAATGCCCCTCAAATGAATACAAATAATAACATAATGGCAAAGTCTCATTGGGGTATTTTTCTTTAATCATTTTGTTCGCCTTAACCGCACCAAGCGACCGCAACTCACTTTCGGAAAAAACATCCACTTCGCTTAAGCTATAAGTTTTTTATTTTGTTTCATAACGACGCCGGATTTTCTCTGTTAACACTATCCCCCGCGATACCAGTTAAACTCGATTTTAACCTATAGTTAAATTTAGGATAAAATTTGTGACACTCATGTGAATAATAAATGTATTACTAGTTCCAAGGCAATTCAACATGCAGATTCTTGCAAATATAAACAAGTGCAGCCTTTCTATCTTTTAATATTTACCAACCGTAACTCCAAACATTTAATATTCCTGCGAATAACTTGCTTATTCAATTCCATCCAGTACCAGATCTTCTTCAACGGCACCATGGGACATCCTGGAAGTTAATGTGAAATATAACTGCGTTCGGCCCTAAATCGGACTTTAGATTTCAGATTGTCCCTAAAAGAAGGAAAAGGAGAACAGTCCTCTTATTCTCCGCATTTAATGCTGAGATTACCCTTGTCTATGCGGAGAATATCAGCCATAATATCTGCATAATAAGCGGAGATTAGATGATGTACTTATGGGAAAAACCGGACTGGCCTGCCGGGACCACTTACACACGTATCGCGGGAACAGGGCCGCCTGCTGGGGAAAATGGAAGCACTCGGCTTTGATCTGCGAAGTGAAACCCATCTGCGTACTTTGACTGAAGATGTAGTCAAATCGAGCGAAATCGAAGGCGAGACATTAGAGCCCAATCAAGTCAGATCATCCATAGCACGGCGACTCGGTATGAATGTTAGTGGGCTTGTTCCCGCCGACCGCAATGTCGACGGCGTAGTCGAAATGATGCTTGATGCCACTGGCAACTATTCGCAAGTTTTAACCGAAGAGCGACTGTTCGCATGGCACGCTTCACTATTTCCCACAGGAAGAAGTGGAATGAGTAAAATACAGGTTGGATGCTGGCGCGATGACAGCAATGGCCCCATGCAGGTTGCTTCAGGCCCAGTTGGCCGAGAAAAAGTGCATTACGAAGCGCCACCAGCGAGCCGTGTGCCCGATGAAATGGCAAAATTCCTGAGTTGGTTTAAAAAACCGGGAGACATGGATCCACTGCTCATTGCAGGATTGGCGCATCTGTGGTTTGTTACCATTCACCCGTTTGAAGACGGCAATGGCCGGATCGCCCGCACAATAGCGGATATGGCACTTGCCCGTTCGGAAAAAACAGAGCAGCGTTTTTACAGCATGTCCGCGCAAATTCGCCGTAAGCACAAAGGCTACTACGACACACTGGAATGGACGCAGAAAGGTGAAATCGATGTGACACGATGGCAGGACTGGTTTCTAACCTGTCTGCTAGATGCAATCGAGGGAGCCCAGGAAATATTAGCTGCCGTCCTCGAAAAAGCGCGCTTCTGGGAACGCGTCGCGAGAGCGCCATTGAATGAACGGCAGATCAAAATACTAAACAGACTGCTGGATGGTTTTGAAGGCAAGCTCACAACATCGAAATGGGCAAAGATCGCAAAATGCTCACAGGACACTGCATACCGTGACATACTCAATCTGATTGATAGAGGCGCATTGCAAAAAGACCCTGGCGGTGGACGCAGTACGAGCTATTCGTTAATCATCAAATAATTTCTAATAAAGCCGCATTACTGCGGCCTGTCGGCGCACTATTAAACAACAAAATTAATAAATTAATGGGACACCCACATAATTTCGGATCAAAGCCAGTATCAAGTTTTTTAAATTCAACTTTTTAATGCCAAAAACGCGGCAGATCTAGTGTTAAAGAAAATTGAACACCTTTCATTCAACAGACTTTTAAAGATATGAATGGGGTCAAGTCTTGACTATTTAACCTTTCCAACATTAGCAACCCGACTCCAGACGATAAATGAACCGATCACTGGAATAATCACCAATAATTTATAAGCTAATAAAAGCCCACCGGAAGTGCGATCCGTGTATTTCATAGGTTCAGCCCATAGCAGTGTATCGGGTATTTTCAGGCCCGGTATAGAGTTAAAAAAATGCCACATATAAAAGTCTTGGATGCGCCAAAATTCCCCTTTGGGTACGACGGGGTCAAATTTGACATACCCCAAATCGCTAAGTGTGCTCGACAAAGATGCAAACCAGACAGTCGCAAATAATAATAACGCTATCGAAAACAAAAAAGTCCACTTAACGCCAAGGGAATAAAAAACATTAAACAACTGGCTGCCTCTGTCTCCACTTATCAACCATGCCCAATAAATCATAATAAGAAAAATCAGTACAAGCACAATCGCGTGAACTAAAATAGGCATACTCTGTTGTGTCCAGCCTAGTAGACTTCGAACCACTAAATAGGGAACAATAATTAATACCGCTGCTCCACCTAGAAACAACAATAAACCAACGATACTGAATGATTTTTCACTTATTTTACCTATCAAATTGACAATATTCACTTTTGACCCTTTTTTAAAATTAGCGATTCGGAATTTTTCGGATGATTGGGGAGGCTCTATCGGTTAAGTGATAAAGTCTACCCAAATAATAACGTTTTATCAATGATATGATAAACCATGAACGCGGATAAATAGCATGTCACGCCACTCTTTGTGATGCCTTTATTTTACTAAACGATAGCATTTTTTCGATCGGTACCCTGGCTCTATCCATTGTATCATTATCTAGATAGTCGATCTCAAAACCGATTCCTTGCTGCGCTTTTTTGACCAGTGCTGGCGTATTACGTTTCATATAAGGACAGGCATTACACTGGCAACCAGCGTAAATAGGCGCTTGACGTATATCGAGATCGTGGCGTAACTGTTTCATGTTATATAGTAACCCTTCTTCCGTCGCAACATAGATGACACTTTTTGGGCTAGCGCGATATTTTTTTACCCACTCCAGCATTTGTTTTGTTGAGCCAATGAAGTCTGAACGTTTTAGCACAGGTAACGGTGATTCCGGGTGAGCAATGAGTTTTGCATCCTTGTTTTCGCTTAATAGCTTCATAACCTCGCCTTCTTTAAACTGATCATGCACTTCGCATACGGCATTCCAGATTGGCATCTGGTAACCATATTGATAATTAAGGTAAGCACCCATGTTACGATCTGGCGAAAAGATAACTTTCTCGCCTTGTTCGTACAAATGACTAATAATGTCATCAACATTTCTGGAAGTAACAATCCAATCGGACAATAGCTTATGTTCTGCGCTTGAATTAATATAACTGACATGAATATAATCGGCGTACTTTTCTCGCCAACGCTTAAGTTGCGTTATGTCTGTCTGAGTTACCAGCGAACAGGTTGCCTCCTCATCTGGAAGAATGACCTCAACGTCCGGATTAATTATTTTAGTCGTCTCAGCCATGAATTTAACACCGGCAAATACAATTCGCTCGGCCTGTTCCCTTTGGGCGATTAGCGCCAGTTCCAAACTATCGCCAACATAGTCGGCCATCTGTTGGACTTCCGGAACAGTATAGTAATGTGCAAGGGTTAGTGTATTCATATCCAATCTCCTTTTATATTATGCCATTATACGGACGCGCTGATCAGTTTGTGAGCTCATCGGGCGAACCATTGCCAGCTTACTGCTCGCAACGGTAAAGGTTGCACGCATACCCCAGTTAAACGGCAGATAGTCTGCTTCAATGCCGTCTCCAAATATAACCCCGCCCTCATTATTTTCTGAACGTAATTGCAATGAGTTTTCCGTATCAATTAGTCCGGAGGTTAAACGGGTTCCAGTCACTTTACTGGGAAATGCCTCGCGAACATAAAATGCTAACATCGCCTCTTCCGGACCGGGTAACACCAACTTATCATGACGTTCCTGATGAATCGATTTGGCCCATCCAGTTGCCCCCGTTCCTGTGCTTACAATCACCCCTGAAGATGAATGTTGTTCTTGACGACCAGCAGCTCTAATCGAATAGCGTGCAGACTGGTGACTATGATGTCCAACAAACAATTCGTTAAGTGCAAAGAGTGTTTGCCCATCATCAAGACTGACTTGCGCCATAGTGCGGCATTGCATGTCTATATCACCATACATTGCCGGTACCAGTATCCGGCTTGCATCGGCACTTGAAAAGGATACCAGTATACCATCATAAAGGTGTTGATCTGGATTAACGCCAATAACGCGCTGCCCATTAAGGTACTTGGCTGTGTTGGCGACTAAGCCATCCTGCCCCAGTGCTATAATTAAATCTTCAGGTTCAAACAAAAACCGGTCTAACTCATCTCGCTTCACTTGATTTCGCCGCCACTCCGTTGGAATGGCAGCGATAACCTCCTGCAAGGCTTCGTTAAATCTTTTGTGACGTTGCTCAATTTCTGTCATTGACTGGCCGCGCTCACGAAGAAAAAACTCCGCTTGACCGCGAGTGGCGTGACGTGCGAGTAACATTTCATACTCGGTCTCTCGCATTACGACCACCACCCGAGGAACGAGGGCTGACATCACTCACCTCCCATTTGCTTAAGTTTCTCAGCGCCGGCGCCAAACAGATCGGCGAGATTGGTCTTGAGAATATCCGGTGTAATATTGATATGCTCAATTTTCTCCAACTTGCCTGCCACTTCCCGTAACGCTAATGCAAAGACTACATTCGCCGGTAAGGTTTCGTAAATGGACATACGATCTTTCTCTCCAGCCGCTTCAGCAAGTCCAATGGCCTCGACCGTTTCAGCCTCAGCCATACCCTCAACACGAGTTGCTTCGGCATCGGCAACACTGATAACACGTCGTGTTTGTGCATTCGTTTCCGCATCAAGACGTTTGGTCTCACTATCAGATTGAGATAATATAAGTTGACGACTACTTTCGGACTCAGCTTCCAACAGTAATGTTTTTGCGATGGATTTCGATTCCAATTGATCACGTTCAATGCGCGCTTTAACCGATACCTCCTCCGATATCGCTTCTTCTTCAACAACCCGCCTTTTATTTACTCCCTGCTGAGATATAAGATTTTCCTCGCGAGTTGCAAGCTCAATTTTATTTTGCAGCTCGTTTTCGGCAATTGCTCGCTCCTTTTCAACCGCCATGGCACGGCGTTGAAAAGTCGCCTCGTCAGCATTTTGCTGTATGCTTTCCCTAGTCGGCGTCTGCATGGCTTTTTCCAGTTCAGCCACCGGTCTAATATCCGTAATACCAAGACTAACAGGCTTTACACCCATCTCTACAAACATATCTTCAGAAGAAAAACCCACTTCGATCGCATTCTGGATCGCTTCCGGTCCGTCGATAATCAATTGCTGGATATCTTTACTGGCAATGTAGCGGATCGCGTACTTTTGAACCACGTTGGTAAACAGTGTCGATAGTTGCTCTAGTGGCTGATTGCGATGTAATCCAGATTTCAAATTAACAGAAAAATCTATTCTATCCGCTAAACTGTCAGGGTCAGTTACCCGGTAAGTAATTTCACCTTGTATCGTTGCCGACTGAAAATCATTGGATCTACCCTGGAAGATAAATTGTAACTCACGATCATCTGTGGGCAACTCCGAAATACTGGTCCCCATCGGCAAAAACCAAAAAGACAAGCCTTTTCCTGAAGCTAGCAAGCGGCCATTTCGAAAGCGCCGAATATACATGTTAGACTCGCTTCTCAGGTGTTTAAAAAACAGTACTCTCTTAATTTCAGTCATGTTGTACTCCTTACTTAATAATCTCAACTTTCCCGGGCTTAATTTGCCGGTAAAGTTTTGCTGGACGATGAGCACCTTCGCGTGACTGCTCACCGGTTTCTTCAATTTTTTCTAACGCCAAAACCCATTTACGGAAATTGCGCTTATCGATTTCTTCTTGCAAGATAATTTCATAAACTGACTGTAATGCTGTCAGGGTAAATTCACTAGGCATAAACTGAAATGCCAGCGTGGAATAATCCAATTTAGCCGCCAAGCGTTCATGGGCCATGGCAACGATTTTCTCATGATCAAATGCCAGTTCAGAAAATTCGTCCATCGCAAACCACCCTACTGCTTCGGCATCAGTGGCAGCACATAGACTAATTTGATCCGACGAAATCAAGGCGTAGTAGGCAACCGTTATCACCCGTTCACGCGGATCACGTTCGGGATTTCCAAAGGTATATAACTGCTCTAGAAACACGCCAGATAGCCCCGTTTCTTCGCGTAATTCACGACGGGCTCCATCATCCAAAGATTCATCCGGGTTGACAAAACCGCCTGGTAACGCCCATTTCCCCTGATACGGATTTCCACCTCGTTTGATCAATAACAGCTTTAACTGATTGTCTCTTATAGAAAAAATCACAACGTCTGTGGTCACCGCTGGATGTGGATAGTCATAACTGTACATAATTAACCTCTTAGTGTTTTATCTACACTTACATGTTAGTGTAGACTATACACCATGTCAAGTAGCGTTGGGATTTATTTTACTGGGCATGAAAACGCGTGTTAGCCAGGAGATAATTGCAGAACTTATGTGAGGAGAGGAATATTGGGTTAAATAGCAAAACCTTCGAAAAAAAACGCAGTCATATTTCACATTAACTTTCGGGGTGTCTCATTGGATTCCGCGCGCATTGAGTGTAATTGGAGAAGGTTCCATAGGCTTTCTCTTGTATTAACGGATATTATTATATACACTATATCCCATATAGGGTTATGATAGTAATCATTAAGGAGTTGAGAGGATGGCGAGAAAAACAGCCCCTTTATCCCCTACGTTGGAAGGTATCTTGAAAACGCTAGGTGAGAATATCAAGTTGGCGCGTCTACGCAGGAAAATTACAATGGCCATGCTGGCAGAGCGTGCGGGCATGAGCCGTATAACGTTACGCAAAATTGAAAGTGGAAACAGCGGTGTGACGTTTGGCGCGTATGCCAGTGTTTTGTTCTGTCTTGGTCTTGAGAAGGATTTGTTATTGATTGCCAGTGATGATCCACTGGGACGACGTTTGCAGGATGCTGATCTGATCCATACAAAAGATCGTGTAGCAAAACGGAAAAACCCATGAGTAAAAAACGGCACACACAAAAATCCATTCAAGTCTGTGCTCATTGGCAGGGCATAACAGAACCCGTGGTGATGGGAACGCTTTATGCTGCACTATCAAGAGGCAAGGAAGTATTTTCTTTTGAATATGATCCTGAATGGTTGAAATCTTCTCAGGCACAAACACTTGATCCTGACCTTGGTTTATTCTCTGGGCCACAGTATGCCCACAATGACTCTGATAATTTTGGTTTGTTTTTAGATTCCTCACCTGATCGTTGGGGGCGCATTTTGATGCAACGTCGTGAAGCGCAGCTGGCAAAAGTAGAAGAACGCGATATGTGGCCGCTTCTTGAATCTGATTATTTGCTCGGTGTTTATGATAGTCACCGAATGGGTGCATTGCGCTTTCGTTTATCTGAAGAGGGTCCTTTTTTAGATGACGAAGTAGATATGGCAGCACCACCATGGACAAAGCTACGAGATTTAGAATATGCCAGTCTACAATTGGAACGTTCAGATGCAGAGAGCGACAAGGATTATATGAAATGGTTAAAAATGCTTATTGCACCGGGTGGTTCACTCGGTGGTGCGCGTCCCAAAGCCAGCGTTTTCGATGAAAGTGGTCATCCATGGATTGCCAAGTTTCCTAGCCGTTGTGATGAGATTAATGTCGGCAAATGGGAATACCTAGTCTATCAACTGGCACAAGATGCTGGTATTGAAACAGCACAGTCAGATACACGGCGCTTTTCTGGTGAGCATGACACATTCATGAGTAAACGTTTTGACCGAACTGAAGATGGTGAGCGTGTTCATTTTGCCTCAGCCATGACATTGCTTGGAAAGAAAGACGGTGACGGCGGTGATACGGGGGTGAGTTATTTAGACTTAGCTGACTTTTTAATAAAGTATGGTGCACAGGTTAATAAGGATTTAGAACAGCTTTGGCAACGCATTGTATTTTATATCTGTGTGTCCAATACTGATGATCACTTACGTAACCACGGCTTCATATTAGAGGCCAATGGATGGGCGCTCTCACCTGCTTATGATATTAACTCAGTTGCAACAGGCAGTGGTCTATCTCTGAATATCTCAAGAGAGGATAATAGTCAGAACCTTGAGCTTGTACTCAGCGTTGCTCCTGTCTTTCGTATCAATGAGATACAATCTAAAGAGATCATTAATAAAGTGTCCGCCGCTGTACGCAACTGGTCAAATCTGGCAGAGAAACTTAAGATTCCGTCTCGTGAAATTAGCATGATGAAGAATGCATTCCGCATGGCTGACAATATTGAAAAATCATAAGGAATAACGAGAGCTTTAAAAAACGTACCACTGCATTGACCTCATGGAGCGTGTTCAAAAAGTTAACTTTTCGTTTCTCTTAAAAACAGGCATAATAATACAATACTTAACGTTTTTAAATTCTATCTATGACAATATCTTCTAAAAATAATACTAAACAAATTTATTTCGCTGCAGTCGGGGATGTGCATGGGCACATGAACAAGTTTGTGTCGGTATTGGAAAATTGGGAAAAATCTAATAAAAAATCACTAAAGTTTGTATTACAGGTTGGTGATTTTGAACCACATCGTAATGAGAGTGATTTATCATCGATGGCAGCGCCATCAAAATATAGAGATTTAGGTGATTTCAATTTATATTATTCTGGGAAAAAACAATTTCCATGGCCGGTTTTTTTTATAGGCGGTAATCACGAACCCTATGGGTATTTAGACTCCGAACCATCGGGTTTCGAATTGGTAAAAAATTGTCATTATATGGGAAGAGCCGAAATGATAGCGTTTGCTGGATTGAGTATCGCAGGTCTATCTGGAATATATTCCGAACATAAATTTAACATTGCAAGACCAGCGCCTTCGAAAATCAATAAAACTTCAAATAAGGAGTACATATACTTTAATGAGTCTGAGGTTGAAAAACTTGCTGATTGTAAATCAGTAGATATATTGTTATTACACGAATGGCCAAGTGATATTATCTCAACTAAAGATGCAGCAGAATTTGAAAATCAACGTAGAAGTATGCGATATGATTCAATCGGAAATGAATACGCTAAAATGTTAGTTGACATACTTAATCCAAAACTAGTGCTATGTGGACATATGCATAAAAAATATCAGAATTCCATTCAGCTAGAAAGTGGCTCCAAATCGGATATTGTTTGTCTAGCTTCTATTCATCAAGGTGATGATGTATTTGAGGTGTTTTCTAGTTCAAAGAATACTATTTCTAGACTTTGATGGCATGTCTAATATAAAGATCTACCGGGACACCCTGTGGAATGTCAATTTTGTTGAGCGGGATTAATTTTCTATAGACTGTTTTGCTAGATCAATAGCCTTTTAGATTTTTAGCGTCACCTTCGGAGCGCGATACGAATTGATAAAGCTTGAATAATAAGCGGCCTTCTAAGCAGACTTTAAAGCAGCATAATAATTCACTGAAAACTTGTAATATAATGATATTATTGAATTATGAGTGAAGATAAAGAGGACATTAAAACGGACATTATAGAGGTCATTGATAAAGGTATGGTAAGAAAATCCTTAGGCGAGATTGATGCTTTTCGTATTCAATACAGGCAACAAAGAAAAGAGGTAATGGGTCAGGTAGTCAAACAAGGCCTGCATGGAAAGCAGGCCGAAGATTTTATCGAAAATTTCTGCCCTGAACATGACATCAATGATACGGATAAATTCACTGCGACGACGCTGGCAGATTTAAGCACACTACATGCGGGCGCGATAATCGGTCTGGGCATTACCGAAGCGCAGCTTGACGCATGGCTGGAAAAAAATCCTTAAACCTGAAAAACTACGACCCAATTTCGGGTCGAACACAGTTATATTTCACATTAACTTCCGGGGTATCATGAAATCTAAAGCCCAATCTCGGGCTGAACGCCGTCATATTTCACATCGACTTCAGGGGTGTCCCGTGGTGTCCGCAAAAGCACCAGCCCCACAACATCCTTCACAAAACCACGCCTGATAGCAGGATCGCGTTCAACAAAGCGTGGAGAGGAAAATGCGGCTACAGTGATACAAAACACCTACCGAAACAGGATAACGGATTGATAAAGCTTAAATAATAACCAGCCTTATAAGCGGACTTTAAAGAGGCAGCAAGATATCGATATATTATTTAATATATTGATATCTTAGCAGTTTTATCACCAACAAAGAGGACATTAAAGCGGACATGTTATTCAACAATCGCAGGAAAAGCGAATAGTGGCACATCACCAAAAGCGAACGATAGGACTACAAGAAAACCAATAGTAGAATTCCTGACTTCAAAACGAATAGAATTAAGGCTACCCAACATCAGTACTGGCCAGACAAGTGAACTCCCTGGCCACCATCAAGAACAATAGGAACTAGAAGTGATCAAAGGTTTATATATATCACTTTATACAAACTTATAGTTTGTCTATTAATAAATAAGTAAACCAATAACTTGACAATGTTTATATTTACGCTTATAAACAAACTATGAGTTTAGATAATAAGTCAAAAATAAACACGCTATTAAAAGACTGGCCACTAGGCGCGGTGTACTTATCATCGTGGCTTTCTAATAACGGAATATCAAGCCAATTATTAAACCGGTACAAAAAAAGCCATTGGCTCACGTCACTGGGTTCAGGGGCTGTCATACGTTCTGGTGATAACGTGGATTATCATGGCGCACTTTACGCGCTACAAAAACAAGCCGGATCAAGTGTCCACGCAGGTGGGAGAACGGCATTATCTCTTCTGGGCAAAGCACATTATTTAGAAATGTCTCCTGTAAGAGCCGTTCTATTCGGATATGGAGGAGAGAAATTACCCGCATGGTTTAAAAAGCATAATTGGAAATTAAAATTTGATTATTACGCAACATCGTTCTTGCCCCGTGATCTTGGATTTGTTGATTTAGAATTGAATAATTTTTCTCTGAAAATAGCATCACCTGCAAGGGCAATGATGGAGTGTTTGTATCTTGTGCCTCAAAATCAAGAGCTACTGGAATGTTATGAATTAATGGAAAGCCTCAATAATTTAAGACCAAAATCTGTTCAAAAATTATTGGAGCAATGCACGTCGATAAAAGTAAAACGATTATTCATGTATCTTTCTGAAAAGGCTGGCCACAGTTGGGTTCAACATCTTGATATGAGGACTATAGATATGGGGACAGGAAAACGTAGCCTCGTTAAAGGTGGCATCTACATCGAAAAATATAAGATAACAGTCCCTAAAGGGTTAGAGGAAAATGAAAAACCAAACTTATAAGAAGCAAACTCAATTATTACTGGATGTCCTGCCAGAAGTCGCAAAAAAAAATTAATAGGACACACCTGGTGCGCCGCTCTCTGTTCCCACGCCCACAAC
>QILK01000077.1 GCA_003233345.1 Gammaproteobacteria bacterium
TATATCCCAGTGATTCCAGTAACTGCAGCATACCTTTTTCCCCCGGTAAATGCAGTGCACCCACCGCAAAAAAAGTGTTGCCCTTCTGCAGGTAGGGCTGCATTCGATTAACCATTATCATGTTTCGTCTTATAATGAGCTTATATATAAAGTCATTTTTAAACTTCAAATCGTCTTTACTAGCAAAAATATCTATAAATTTCGGGGTTTTCATCATTTTTGCCATCGCGTTAAGATCCCGGTCTTGATAAATTTTGATCATTTTATTAGTTTGATACTGAAGTAGCGAGTTAGTAAGCAGTACACCGGTCAACATTTCAACTTGTCGTCTTAACGCCATTGTTTGGAAAACATCGATTTGCTCGCGTATTTTTTCTAATCCGCAAGTTTTTTTGTTTTTTTTCAGCGCGCTTTTATAAAGTTCACTGTCGACGCCGCCTGGTTTTTGCTTTGGTTGTTTCTGAAAAATCATCGCCAACGCCCAGGGCCTGTATTGGTTGATTTTTTTCTCCGAAAGTCCATAACGGCGACCCAGAATCAATACTTGCTTATGTAGTGCTGGGGGAATTACCGATTTTAATTGCGTACCTTTAGGGTAAAGGCTTGCTTTTTTTGCTTCCTGGAGCGCGGATTTCCCCAGTTCTATTTCAGTGCATAATATATGTGAAGCATCAAATTGTGTCTTAACTTTTGCAATGATAGCGAGTGCTCGAGGGTCGTTAAAATGTATTGTGCCTAGCAAATAACTTGGTTTATATCCGCTAAACTCTATCTTCCAGAAAAGTCCGTGCTTGTACTTCCTAGGCAAAATTTTATTGATTGTATTGTTATATGCTTTGTCGGGAATGAATAACAGTTTTGGTGACTTATTTTTACCGACCGTGACTAAGGGTATCGTTCCCAATAAAGCGATAAAAGCCAAAATTAAAAAAAATCTGCAATTGAACATTATGGTCCTCTATTGACTAGCCATCTATGAGCTCCAATTGCCAGATTATAAAGACTCAGATCCATGATAAATCTGTAACAATTTTGCATTTAAACGTTTTGCCGACTGCTGAAGCTAGATTTTGCCCTATATATTCAATTGGCTCAAGCAATCTAAGAAAATTTTTCCAAGCAAAGATAGTAAGTTAAGTCTAAGTCAGGACGTGGGCCTATTTTGAGCCGGCACAAGGTCGAGTTTTTTAGTTATTTCGCAGTCGTGCTCTAATACTCTGTTGTTCTGCCCCAAGTTGTAAACGGGTGTTTTAGCTGTCTTCCTTGGTTGTCTCAGTAATATTTTTCCCGCAATGCGGACAGTTATTGTGTTTCGGGATTTTATTTTTACCCATAGCGTCAACAAAAGCAGATCCCAAAATACCGGCGGGTAGTGCGAACATACCAATACCGAGAACGGCTATAATAGCTGCAAAAAATTTACCCAGTCCCGTAACGGGTGCGATATCACCATATCCAACAGTGGTTAAGGTTGCTATTCCCCACCACATGGACGCAGGAATGCTTGAAAATTTTTCTGGTTGGGCATGGTTTTCCGCGTAATATACCAGGGACGATGCAACGATTAGCAAAACACTCATTAGTAATACTGTCACGCCGATCTCGGCACTTTTGTTACGTAAAACGCTAAATAGCAATCTTAGCGCTGATGAATAACGTACTAATTTAGCGAAGCGAAATATACGAAACAATCTGAAGATTCGAATAACTCTGAGGTCCAATCCAAGCGCAGCTAAATAGAACGGAAGAATCGCTAATAAGTCAATAATGGCCATAGGCGTTATTAGATAACGAAAACGGCCGGTTACAGGTTTTTGATAATTTGGGTTACAGGTTATAGTCCAGGCTCTCAGAATATATTCAGTGGTAAAAATAACAACGGATGACAACTCAAAAATAAAAAACTCTTTTGCGTATTTCCCATGCAAAAAGCTAATCGATTCCAGGATAATAGCTGCCACGTTAAGTATAATTAGAGTGATTAGAAAAACGTCGAAAAATATGCTAATGCGATCACCCAGTTTACCAATTTCTAGAATTTCATATATTCGTTGTTTTAATTGACTGGTTTTCACTTTATACCTCAGCGGATATAGATAAGGAATAGATTAAAAAGTCATTCGTTATAAAGCACCCTGTAGGATGCTTTAGCTGTATTTTCTGTATTTTCTGTTTTTTCTAAATGTAAATTATAAGCCGATTAGTTCACCAAAATCATCGGCCACTCTTAGAATTGAGCCACCATCGTGGTTGTAGTGGTATACCTCAGGGTTAAGGTCAGTTCCATTGTTACTTCGCTTAAAAAATAGAATATCACCAGTATTATCTTCAGCTATTGCAATTGCGTCCCAAGGAAAATCCGGCCATTCTCTTGCCAAATCCGTTTCCCTGATAATATGGTTTGAGGTTCGTTTAATACGCTTGTTGTCTGTGGTATCGAAAAAAGGAAATAAATACCAATGGCTATCCAGCGCGCTGAATGTGCCGCCATTTTCCTGCTTCATCTTTGCGCGAAAAATCGCAGGAAAGCGTACATTGAGCTTGGCTTCTGTTTCTAGGATAAACTTTTCTACAGTAGGAAATGGCATGGCATATTAATAAATAAGTGATTACATCTATTCCAGTTTTTAGATACTAGCAGTATCGGATCTAAAAGCAATGGTCAACACTTGGCGCGATGAATGACTGCGCCATTTTAGTGGAAGATATTCTTTGGATGGATATAAAAGCCAAAAAATCTGCCAGATCGGAAGGCGGTGATTGTCAGAAAAGAGTAGAACCTCAGGCAATACTCGATGCACTAGGTGTTTAACCTTAAGTGGGACCTTATTTTCGAGTTAACACAAACTCGAATTTCATGATTAATTGGTAACGCCATAATATTTTACCGAGCGGGGTTCCGACGATATTCAAACGATTAGCCCGTATAAAAGTTTTCACCACAAAAACGCACGCTGAACACGCTGGGCAAGGCAATAATTAGTAACTATTCTTGAAAATGGTTATCATTTTTTCAATGGTTAGAACGGGTGTGTCCTTTAGTTTTTTTGGTTTTCTCTATAGAATGGCTATTAGTTAAAAAATGATAAAGAAAAATAATAATTATGAGGTATGTCTTAATGCATAAAAGGGTCCGTTGGCTATTTTTTGTACTATTATTTTTAGTTAGTGTGAATATCTTTGCTGCTCCTATTACCTTAGCGTCTATTCAAAACTCGGTTGATATTGTCTGGATAATGACTGCAGGTGCACTGGTGTTTTTTATGCAAGCAGGGTTTGCCTTGCTCGAAGGCGGTATGGTGAGATCGAAAAATACCGTCAATGTTGTTATGAAAAATTATACTGATATGTGCTTTGGCGCACTGGCATTCTGGATGCTTGGTTTTGGTTTGATGTTTGGCTCGAACATTAGTGGATGGATTGGTCTCGATCACTTTTTCCTGGGCGATAAAGAAACAACTTCAAAAGAGTATTCGTTGCTATTTTTTCATATGATGTTTGCGGCTACTGCAGCCACGATAGTCAGTGGTTCTCTGGCAGAGAGAGCACGATTTACGTCCTACATTATAGTTTCAATTTTGATTACAATATTAGTTTATTCGGTCTATGGGGGTTGGGCGTGGGGTAGTCTTTACGAGGGTGTTGGGTGGTTAAAAAAATTAGGGTTTATAGATTTTGCCGGTTCCACCGTAGTACACTCAGTGGGTGGGTGGTGTGCATTGGCGGGTATCATAGTCCTTGGCCCTCGCTTGGGTAAATACGATCCTGAAACTGGAAAACCGAGAGATATTCCGGGACATAATTTACCAATGATGGCGTTAGGTGGGTTTATTTTGTGGTTCGGCTGGTTTGGATTTAATGGTGGAAGTGCGCTTGGCACGGGTGACATAGGCAAAATTATACTTAACACACATCTTTCTGCTTCAGCTGGTGTCGCGGGTAGTATCATATTATCAATCTTATTAAATAAACCAATATATATGACCCGCACTATCAATGCGGGGCTAGCTGGATTGGTTGCTATTACCGCTGGATGTCATGTAATGGATCCAATGTATGCAGTACTAACTGGCTTTGTGGCGGGTATGTTACTGATTGTCAGCATGTGGCTTATGGAAAAAATGAAATGGGACGATCCAGTGAGTGCGGTATCGGTTCACGGAGTTTGCGGTGCCTGGGGTACATTAGCGGTGGGCCTATTCCAGAGTGGCAAGTTGTTTAATATAGATCAGATTTACACTCAGTTATTAGGTATCGGCGTGGCATTTGTCTGGAGTTTTACCATTGCAATAATTTTATTCAAACTAGTCGATAAAGTCATTGGGTTACGCGCTAGTACAATGGATCAGCAACGAGGCCTGGATTATTCAGAACATTATGAACTAGGTTATCCAGAGTTTCAGCGGGATACCTTGCATAAACGTAAAGACTAATCTGATATTAGAAAATTATAAACTCATCATGAATGCTAAAAATTTAAGCGATTTAGATATAAGACGAGCAGTAGTTTTCTACGCGTTACAAAAATTTTTCCCAATTGAAGAGTGCATGGAGGCAATCCAAGTACTGGATGATAGATTCCCTGTTGCAAATACATTTCCGGTGCTTGCGTATATTGATGAGATAAGAGATATAGTGAATGTTGGTGATAATCGTGTCAAGCTCAGTGTTGCGTTGACCAAAGGCTTGTATAGTTCGATTGCGCCAGAAAACACAAATCTATGGGACGCAATGCAGGCTTCTAATGGCGGGACTTTACCCGAGTTTCCACCAAATGAATTACCCCAAGCAGATTTCGTTGATCCAGTTCAGAAAACTAACGCTTATGACATTTATGATGTTAATGACGTTAATGACGTTAATGACGTTAATGACGTTAATAATGTTAATGATGTTAATGATGTTAATGATGTTAATGATGTTAATGATGTTAATGATGTTAATGATGTTAATGACGTTAATGACGTTAATGATGTTAATGATGTTAATGACGATAATGACACTAAGAATAAAATGCTAGTATTCAGTTTTATGTTGAATATACTATTTCGTGGTATCGAAAAAGCAGGAAATGATAAAGAAAAAAAAATGTGCGACCACTTATTAGCTCGGGCACTGGATTTGGATTTGGGGCGAGATCATGCAACTAAATTACAGTTATGGTGTAAAAGCTTGGGCACGCAGACGATCGGGAATATCAACGACGAAAGCGATATGATAAAAATAATCCACGAAATTTATCTCTGGTCTTGTGAATACCTGGGGCCGATACAAGCAGATAAACTATTCGCAAGCACAGTTCAGGAAACTGAAGTGATTCCCGAGGCTAACGATTACTCACCTAGAAATTTTTTCGAATAAGTATATATAAGGTTATAAAAATATGCGTAATAAGTTCTCTTGCGTTATCGCAGTAGTGCTTGCATTTGGATCGTTTTTATCCGTTGGTATGGCCAATGCAAACAGCAAAGATTTTTTACAATTAGCAAAAAAAGAGTTTGATCAAGCTAAATACGAAAAAGCCATTGCCTATTTGAATCAAGAACTAGCCCTTCGACTAAAAAAATATGGTGAAATACATATTGACACCGCTCACGTATATAATAATATCGCCACAGCGCTATTTAAAAAAAGAGAATTAAATAAAGCAATTGAGTTTTACCAAAAAGTTGTGAAAATATTAAAGCAGATAGATTCAAAGCATCCAAAATTAAGCGAAACTTATTTATCGATTGCCTTAGTCTTTAAACAAAAGGGCGATCGTTTAAAAAGCCGGGAAATGGCGCTATTAGCAATAAAAACTGCTGAAAACTCAATGGGAGAAAACAGTTCTCTTGCGATGTATGTCAAAAAACATGCTGGCAATATTTTGGGAGAAGAAAAAAAAGGAGAGACGCTTTCATTACTACGAAGTGATGCGAATAAATTATGCGCTGCTTTTAACCCTAAAGTGGATATTATGAAGGTAACTGCCTATTTAGCGAATAATCTGCAAACCAAGTCAGTTAAGCATATATTGGATGCAGCGATTGTATCGGGAAATTCAAAGGGCGTACGATCAGAAGTTGAACGGCTTATCCAAAAGACATGGGGTTGTAAGTATGTACAAGTAAAACAAGTAAAATAAGTCTTGCATTGTCAAAATAAAGAATTATACTGTGCGCCAATTAATGGAGTTAGACGTGAAAACAAATTTTAACATTTTAACACTCGTACATAGCTTAAGCCTATTTGTTAACAAACAGATGGCGAAGATAACTGTGCGTCAATTTACTTGTTATTTTTTTGTTGTTCATAATAATTTTATCTCGCCTGAGAGTGACCTCAGGTTGACTTAGTTTTCCGCAAACTATAATGCGGAAGGCTGTCAAAATTGCCTTTCGCGGAATCAAGTTAAACCCCGTCAGGCATGCAGGCTGAACGGGGTTTTTTTATTGCTGAGAATAAACCCCGGTTATCGAAATGACGAAGGAAAAGGTTTGCAATGGTGTGTTGCGTTAACACGCCATTCACAGTGTATTGGATACATCCATTGTCTTAGCGGTTCAGGTTCTAAGTGCCTGACCTGTGCACTCAAGCTTAGCCGGTTCAAAAGACTGGTAATTGCCTAGTGTATACAAAGTAATTGGTGATCCTAAGCAGCCAGTGGATATAGCTCAATTGGTAGAGCAACTGACTTGTAATCAGTGTGTCGCGGGTTCAATTCCTGCTATTCGCAACAGCCTGAAAAGCTGTCCCTGGTAAGGCGAAAGCCTGCGGTTCAACTCCGCACCATGAGTGCAGGTTGCACTTATAGAACGGGAAACATTCCCGTGGGTTTAATGTATTTAACCTATTTGGAAACGGATTTCAATAAGGGATGTGCATTTCTACCCACAGCATATTTATTGCTAGCGGTAAAACATTGGGTTTTTGCCAGTTTTAAATAATTAATGATTGAAAGTTTTTATCGATTGCCTATGCACCCTATGGGTAAGCATTGAAACTGGAAACCAGGCGTTATTAAAGATCCGCATTGACATCAAGTTTTGCGCCGCAATTTACATGTGGCGTGTTTCCCAATTTTATTCAACAGCACCATAAGGAGGAGTGTCAATGTTTGGATTAAAACGATATGTGATCGCACAGCATGAGCGTGGTGTGTACTTTAAAGATCGCAGTTTTGTCAAAATTTTAGAGCCAGGTATATACCGACTATTTGACCTTAAAGATCGTGTCGCGGTAAAGGTTTGCGATTTGACTGTAGCAGAATTTTTTGACCCGCATATAGATGTGTTGCTCAAAGAAAATCGCCAGTTGATCGACCAGTATTTCCAAGTGATCGAACTTGGTGAGTACGAAGTGGGTCTGGTCTATAAAAATGGTAAGCTGAGTGGCGTATTAGCACCCGGCGCGCGCCAATTGTACTGGAAAGGTCCAGTAGAGGTTAAAGTAGAGGTGCAAAATATTGAGCAGGACTTTGCGGTGCCAAAAGCAAAAGCCAGTTTGATCGCCAATGCACGTATCGATACCATGCCTCGTGAAGTTATCAACTACATGGTTTTTAGTGAGGTGCCTGATAATCATTTAGGCCTATTAATCGTAGACGGTGAATTGGTGAAAAGCCTAAAACCAGGGCTGTATGCTTACTGGAAGTTTAACCGAAACATTAAGGTGGAACAGGTTGAGCTGCGACTACGCGTGGTGGAAGTACAAGGACAGGAAATCTTGACTAAAGATAAAGTCAGCTTGCGAGTGAATTTATCTGCACACTATCAGATTACTGATCCGGTCATCGCCCGGAGTAAGTTGGTCGATATGATAGACTATGTTTACCGCGAGTTACAGTTTGCGTTACGCCAGGCAATCGGCGGTCGGACACTGGATACGTTGTTGGGAGACAAGCAAGAGCTGGATGAGGTAATTCTAATGGTGATTAGAAAAAAAATCAGTGAATTTGGTATTGAAGTTCGTAGTGTTGGGGTTAAAGATGTTATTTTGCCAGGTGATATGAAAGACATCCTAAACCAAGTGGTCGAAGCTGAAAAGATGGCACAGGCAAATGTCATTAAACGTCGCGAAGAAACCGCAGCAACACGTTCACTGTTAAACACCGCCCGTTTAATGGAAGACAACCCGACTTTGATGCGCTTGAAGGAACTGGAAATTCTGGAAAAAGTGACAGAAAAAGTTGATAGGTTAACTGTTTTTGGCGGATTGGATGGTGTCCTGAAAGATACTGTCCAAATTAAAGTCAATGCAAATTGATAGGGAAGCACACTGGGGTCGGGTTAGCAAGGCAGAATTTAATTCTGCTTATCTGACCTGATCACAGTTTATATTTTGGGTACACTAAAAACTCTGGGAGGGGAGGCGAAACTTGACAATTGTTTGCCACAAATATCTAAGATAATATATCAAACTTGATCCATAAGTTTAAGTAACCACCCTGTCATTATTTATTCCAGCTAAGCGTGCTCAGCGCAAATCTGTCGCTGTACTTTGGGTTTAACCTATCTCCGGTCCCTGTCGTTCAGTTTGCGCTACCCGTTTTTCACCTTTTTGTTGCTCTTCTCCCATTCTTTTATGCGCCAGGTTACTAACCTGTTCCGATGATTTCTCTATTGGATTCTGTTTTTTACTGGAATGATCTGTGTTGTCTACGGTTTTCTCTTCTGGCACCGAGTTGCTTGATTTCGGTACTTTTCCGTTTTTCACCTTGGAACTGGATTGCTTTAAACCATCAATAATTTTCTGCACATCTTGGTGATATTTTTGCCGGTCGGCTTTGGATTGTAACTCATTGCCCCAATAGGCGGGCAGTCGTTGTGACAAGAAGTTTGCTGTATTGGTATAACTCTTATCCCTTGCACGATCTATCGCAATATAATCGAGAGGGCCTTTGACGATGCTGTTTTTTATATCGTGTTTCACGGCGCTGAATATTTTATATTTTTTATCCAGTTCAACCGCCTTTTGCAGCTGACTGCCATTATTTTCAAATACAATATATGTTGTATCATTCTTTTCTTTGGCCTTAAATTCGTTTACTCGCTTTTCATACTCAACGACTTTTTTGTTCCAGGGTAATTTTTTAGCATCAGAATAGGAGCCGGGCACAACCTGATTGATGCCACTTTGTTTTAGCTCTCTCATAAAATCGTATTGCGCGGAATAGGCAACCGTCTCGTCGGCTATGGTTTTTTTTCCGCCTTTCAGGGTGCCGTTATGACGGGCTTGATGCGTAATAAAATGTACGCCTTCATGCAAAATCAGACCAACGTTAAAATAATCGGCTGTTTGAAATCCTTTAACCGGATCATGTTTCCCCGCTCGATTGCTAGGATCATTGATACCCAAAAAGTTACGTGAGTCAAGAGACATGATTCCAGTTCCCTTGTCACCGGACTGAAATGACGCAATCGGGTTTCCGTCATGTTTATAAACAAATTTGATGTCACCGGTTTTTATCGCTTCACGCAATTTACTGGCGATCGCTCTGCCTGTCGGAGTTTTTTCCATTTTTTCCAGCAACTCATTAATGTACTCTTTCGATACTGGAATATTTTTTTCACCTTTCTCCATCGCCTGGTTAACCCGGTAACGCTCCATTGTTCGCGGGCTGATGGATACCGCACCGTTAGGAATCGTCAGTTTCATACCGTCTTTGGGTTTCATGACATCAAGCTGCGGGTTGGTTTCAAGAAGTGCCAATGTTGCTATTTCAATTTCTTTTTTTGATGCGCCTTTGGCTACATGTTTAGCCACAATGGATTTAAGCGTATCATGCTGATTGATTGTATAAGTTTTTGCCATCCTGATCTCTCCCTAAATAACAACCTATCTTTTTATCCTATACAAAAAATCAGGCGTTGTCACTAATAGCCCATCGGGGCCGGAGAATTCCAGGCTCACTGAATGTTTTTTTACCGGTTTTGGAAATGAAAACAGCTCATTTATGCCGCTTTTATCCAGCGCATAGACCGATTTCTCTGAAATAAAATAGACAGTACCTTGACTGGCAACAATTGTCTGGGCGGCTATCGAAGTACGGTACGCGCTGTGCTCACGTTTTCTGCGGATTCTTGTTCGGGCAATATTACATTGCGATGATTCCTTTTTCCAACACACATATTTTAACAACCGGAATACTTTTTCATCATCAGTCCCAGCATGTGGAAACGGCACATCAAATACGACACCCAACCCCTTGTCTAACGGGTAGATGCCCAATGCGTTGTGTGTTACATCAATTGATGATGGATATCGCCTTATCTTCATGTTTTCATCGATACATATCACCATGTGCTGACTGCCGCCCTTTAGCTTGGGTATCCTGCCCACATCGCACATAGCCGATGATGCCAGCGGTTTTTTATCTTCCACCGCATCGGTTAATGGGCTATTTTTAATAGCTTGCGGTAAATGTATTGCTTGTATTTTATTTTTGAAGACGCGATAGATTATTATCGATACCTTCCAGGGAATCCGGCGAGGATCTGCCCAGGAGGCATTTTTTGTATAATGCTTAAACCACAACGCACCATCAACCGTTTCTCCCAAAAAATCAATCTCTCGAGGGATCGGTTTATGTGGAAATTTAATTGCGGTAAAACTATGACACTGATACTCGTACAGGGTCCCGTCTTTAAATGAGACAAGTAAATGGCCGTTACTGGGAATGACCGAGAGTGTAAAGAAGCCAATTTGCCCACCCATTTTCTTGCGGATCTGACCGA
>QILK01000215.1 GCA_003233345.1 Gammaproteobacteria bacterium
TTGGCATGTGCGAAAAATGCCGGCTGGAGTGGTGAACATGAAACCGATCATGAAGAGTAAAACGTTATGGCTAATCTAAATATCGATCAATATAAAATTAAATCTGAACCCTATTATGAACCGGTTGGTGATGAGGTAACACTCTATGAAGCTGCCTATAATGCCCGTATGCCAATGATGTTAAAAGGGCCTACCGGTTGCGGAAAATCACGTTTTGTTGAATACATAGCCTACAAACTTGGTCGTCCGCTTATCACCGTCGCCTGTAACGAAGATATGACCGCATCCGATCTTATCGGTCGCTTCTTGCTCGATAAAGATGGAACCAAATGGCAAGACGGCCCGCTAACCACGGCCGCTAGAATTGGCGCGATATGTTATCTTGATGAAGTCGTGGAAGCCAGACAAGATACGACGGTTGTTATTCATCCACTGACCGACCACCGACGCACCTTGCCACTGGATAAAAAAGGCGAGATTATTAGCGCCCACGCTGATTTTCAGTTGGTCATATCCTATAACCCTGGTTATCAAAGTCTGATGAAAGATTTAAAGCAATCGACCAAACAACGATTTGGTGCACTGGATTTTGATTATCCGGAAGAGCAAACAGAAACAGCGATCGTCTCCAAAGAATCTGGGGTTGATACCGATACTTCTGGCAAACTGGTGCAGATCGCCCATCGGGCGCGCAACCTCAAAGGACATGGACTGGACGAAGGTATTTCAACACGTTTACTGGTATACGCAGGTCAATTGATCGTCAAGGGTATTGACCCGATTGCCGCCTGTACCATGACCATGGTCACGCCGCTAACGGATGATCCGGATATGCGTGATACGCTGGACGCTGCCGTACATACTTTTTTTGCTTAACTTATAGCAGGTCAATCTATGGCAATTAAACTGGAAGATTATGCAGATTGCATGAAAGAAGCTGCGCCGGAAGTTATTGAAATTCTGGAAGCCCAGTTTCAGGAAGCGTCACGTATTATGTCTCCATCGGGCCTACAAGATTACCTTGAAGGCGGAAAAGGCTTATGCAACCTTGGTCGTGGGACTGATCTGGTTGTCTCCTATCTAGAAGCCATACCCGCCGTTGTTAAGGAGTGTGGCGAAGATATTATTGTCGATTGTGTTACTGCAGCGATGAAATTGTCGTCCATGACCTCGGGCGAGGTTATCGCCTTAATGTTTAACAGCTTACCAACGGCGGCCCGTCGTCTTGGCGACGCTGAACTGGTGCGTGGTTATTTAACATTGATGCATCAACTGTCAGCAACCGCAGCACGTGGTTTACGACCCATGTTAAGCCACATTGATAATTTGTTATCAAAATTGACGCTCAGCGGTTTACGTCGCTGGGCTAATTTTGGCGCCCAGGCGTATCGGCGAGATTTTAAAAACCTGACATCCTATTTCAACCTCGAGTCAGAAGACAGTCGTGCGATGTTGCAAAAAGAACGTCGCGGCATACTGTTTATCGATACCCAACGTAAACTGAATTTTTATCTACGCGCTCTATGGGGCCGGGATTTCTTTTTACGCCCTAGCGGAGCAGACTATACTGATTTCAGGCCCTATATCGACACCCATATTATTCATATGCCAGATGCGGTCGATGACTTTGGTGATATTAAAGGACTGGAATTATACCGGGCAACCGCCGCACATATGGCCGCCCATCTATGTTATACCGATTCGCGAATTTCTGCGGAACAACTTAGTCCTGCGCAAATGTTTTTTATCGGCTTTATTGAAGATGCCAGAATCGAATATAAAGCGATCAAAGAATTTCCCGGACTAAAAAAATTATGGTTAGCATTATTATCCACGCAATATGATGGTGATGTCGAACATGCCACCATGTTACTGCTGGAAAAGCTGACCATTATGTTGCTGGATTCTAAAGAACGCTGCGATGATCAGAGTTTAAATGATTTTGCACAAAAATTTCATGCACAGATTACTGAGAACCAGGACAATAATAACTTTTCATGGCATATGGGTATGGAGCTTTTTCATGTTTTTAGCGCCCGAAAAGAAGTCCCAAGCTTGCGTATTCTTGAGCGTATACGCATTCCCTACCGTGACGATAATCGTTTTGTTTGGGAATTTAATGAATTTGACTGGGAGCAAGGCGTCGAATATATTGCTGCCAGTGAAAAACAGGTTAGAAAAACTGTCAACATAATGGAAATGGTTAACGAACTGGATTGTGAGCTCGCCGGCGACGATGCCCAGGAAATCTGGCGTTTGGAAACACCCTATTATCTTGCTCAGGAAGGTTGTACGATCAATGAACTGGAAGGCAAGGAGACCGTCTCAGACCCCTTTTATTACCAGGAATGGGACTATCAAATTCAACTACACCGGCCTAACTGGGCCACCGTTTACGAGCGGCGTCAACCGAAAGGCAACCCTGAAGATATTGAAGATATATTGCTTGAATACAAGCCTATTGCACACAAAATCAAGCAGATTATCGATATGTTAACACCCGACGGCGTCCAGCGAATTCGCAATATGGAAGACGGTGATGAAATCGATATTAATGCTGCTATCGATGCCATGGTTGCCATTCGTATGGGCGAGCAACCCAGCGCCAGAATTACCATGCGTAACGTTCTAAAAACTCGTGATCTCGCGGTGGTGGTATTACTGGATTTATCCGAATCCACCAACGAACCGATCGAGGGTTCCGACAAAACGATCTTACAGCTTAGCCGGGAAGCCGCTACCCTGGTCTCCACCGCGATTAATGGCATAGGCGATCCCTTTGCAATACATGGTTTTGCATCGGACGGCAGACACGATGTGCAATACTATCGATTCAAGGATTTTAACCAGCACTTTGATGACGATGCCAAATCACGACTAGCCGGTATGCAAGGTGGGCTTTCGACTCGAATGGGCGCAGCGATGCGTCATGCTGGACAACATTTACTCAAACAACCTGAACGTCGAAAATTATTGCTGATTGTCACGGATGGTGAGCCTGCCGATATCGACGAGCGCGACCCACAGCATCTACGCCACGATACCAAAAAAGCAGTAGAGGAATTATATAGCAAAGGTGTTCTCAGCTATTGCCTGACGTTGGATGCAAACGCCGATGCTTATGTAAAACGTATTTTTGGTGAAAATAATTATACGATTATCGACCGGGTACAAAAATTACCTGAGCAGCTACCACAATTATTTGCTTCCCTAACCAGCTAAAGTAAACGTTCCCCGGCGTTCGCTGCGCGAAGTCCGGGCTACATGGCCTATGACTGGCAATTCAATGGAAGCCCCTCAACCGCCAGTCAGAAGTTTTTTCCAGGACAGTTACAACGGCACGTTGTTGGCCTGGAAAGGTTATAAGAGGGGCGCAGTTTAAAAGCATAACGATTCTAAGTTGATTTATCCCGGCGTTCGCTGCGCGAAGTCCGGGCTACTTTAGTATTTAACCTGTATTTCACCGAATGCTCTGCTCTGCTGTACTTCGCTTGCAATTTTTTTTAGGTCAAGTGAACCATAAGCTATAGAACGGCCTCCTAATAACAATTCGCCAGCCTCCAGATCCCATTCCCAGTGGCCTCCACCAGAAACTGTCCATTGCTCTGTGTCGATATAAAACGCATCGCCTTTTTTATTATAGTGGCCTTTGAGTTGATGTTCAGAGACAAATTGATCAACAATATTCGCATGAAATTCAACTTGTTCAAAACTCGAAAATACAACAAAACGCTCTCGTTGCGAACAAATAAGTACAAATTTCCCACGTTGCTTCTGGCCGGTACCCAATCCACCGGCTTGCCTGATATGATTTATTGCATAATTGACTATATTGGTTTTTGATTTCTCGGTCACTATAATCTCAATATGTTTATTACTTTATTTCAGCTTATAAATGATCGGGCCTGTCATCACCCGCCGTCACCCATTAGATCAATAATTTTGAAAAATCGGATTTTCAAAATATAAACTGGACACTGACACGATTTCGCGTTTTACTCTATTATAGTATGAAATCAAAACTCGAAAATTTACCGCGTTACCATACTGAATCGGTCAGTCTCCAGGCCAAATTATATAATTTGATCCGCTTGGCGCTGGTACATAAAAAGGCAATGATTCGGTTTTCAATAGAGGGTCTGCGAAATATAGATATTTTACTCGATAATGACTGCTGGATCTGCGTCGATTCCAGCTTAAACGATATACCCGTCTTTGCCTGGACTGATTTTCAGACAGAAAACCGCGACAATCTGCACCTGCCGATAGCCTGTAAGCTATATAGCTATCATATACATGCCCATCTTATCGTCGAACCTGTTAAAGAGGCCGTTACCAGCAAGCTCAGCGCTTAACCCTACTATAACAAGGGTCAATAGATTGTTTAAATGTTAAGCAAATTGAAAAGATTACCACGCTTTCAGACCGAGCATATCCAGCTCGATGCGTCCTTGTTTAATCAGGTTAGACTAAAGTTGATACGCCTTAAAAAACCATACCGGTTTGCTATTCGGGGCCTGGACAACATTGAAGTCATACTGGATGAAGAATATTGGGTCTGCCTGGACAGCACGGTTAACGACAATCCAATATTCGCCTGGATCGATTTTCAGATAAAAAACAGAGACAACCTGCATATCCCCATCCATTGTAAACTGTTTTATTTTCATGCCAGCGCGGACGCCCTTGTTCAACCTGCGACCCGTGCTATTCTAGACGAAGTTAGTGTTTGATCAAAAAATTGCTAATAATGTCGCAATAATTGGCAAATTCTATTATAATCCCCGTTTTTTTATGGATTATTAAAACATGTTATACCAGTCTGAACTGAAAAACCTGAACCTGATTCAACGTGGGAAAGTGCGCGACATGTATTCTATCGATGATGAATATATGCTAATTGTCACTTCCGATCGCCTCAGCGCATTTGATGTCATACTCCCTGATCCGATTCCAGGAAAAGGGGCTGTGTTGACAGCGACCTCCAATTTTTGGTTTGACAGGTTGTCTTCAATTATCCCTAATCACCTGGCGAACATGCCCCTGAAAAATATCATTAGCGATCACAACGAACTGGCAACCATTAAAGACCAGGCCATTGTCGTACGTAAACTCAAACCACTTCCGGTAGAAGCGATCGTTCGTGGTTATATCATCGGCTCTGGCTGGAAAGATTACCAAAAAAACGGTGCCGTTTGCGGTATTCAACTGCCTGTCGGCTTGCAACTGGCAGACAAGCTTCCTGAACCACTTTATACCCCATCGACCAAAGCAGATGTCGGCGAGCATGATGAAAATATCGATTTTAACAAAACCAAAGAGCTGCTGGGAGATGACTTGGCAAACAAAGTTAGACAAGTCAGCCTCGAACTCTATAGCAAAGCTGCGGAATACGCACTTAAACGTGGCATTATTATCGCGGATACTAAATTTGAATTTGGAATAGACAACAAGGATAAGCTATATCTGATCGATGAAGCCTTAACACCCGATTCATCTCGTTTTTGGCCTGCCGATCAATACCAGCCTGGCATCAGCCCACCAAGCTTCGACAAGCAGTTTATTCGGGATTATCTTGAATCTACCGGCTGGGATAAAACCGCTCCCGCACCCACATTACCTCAAGATATAATCGAGCAAACATCGGAAAAATATCGCGAAGCGCTGCAAAAACTAACGCAATAGTTTAACATCGTGATGCTAAATTTTTCGGTTCAGGGTAAAACTAAATTTTGCGCCACGATCAATTTCCGCGTTGGCCCAGATACGTCCTCCGTGCCTGCCAATAATCCGCGATACTGTCGCTAAACCAATGCCTCTGCCTTCATTGAATCTAAGCTCAGCAATAAATTCAACCTTAAAGCATAGGGGATCGTTAAATAATCACCAGTAAAGGATGAGCGTCAATGCGCTGGGTTGGCACTTTTAATGTCATACTTGCAATGACTAATTATTATACGCCTCGTGGCGCACCGCGAAAAAAATCTTGTGACTGGCGGTATAAAGAGGGGCGTTCTTCAAAAGGATAATAGACCCAAATCCAAATCATTTATGAAATATGCAGGCTAGTCACCATCTGTATCCTAATCCACAAACGACTGAACAGGTCACCTATCAATACTTACTTATACAGGCAATTAGTCGCGTTCTGAAACAGTCCCTATACTCCTTATAGTAATTAGGCTAAATTATACAGAGAGAATTGTAAAAAAGGGGTTTGTGTATGATAATTAGTATTTACGTCCTTAATGTCAAAATCCTTGCTCCATTTAATGATAAGTAACTATTATGAATAACTGGATGAAAGCGTTAAACCTGCATTATCGATACATGAAAGAACAGTATCCAGACAAGGATTTGATGTTAGTCTTTGATATTGATGGTTGTATTAATGATATGCAATATCAGCTCTTTCGTGCATTGCGTACCTTTGACCAATTACAAGGCACCCATTATTTTTATCGGTTAAAACCCGATGAAATCAAAATTCACGAAGATTTGCTGTCTTCATTCCTCACTGAATATCAAATGTTGCCTGAACTGAAAAAAGAATTTCTCTCTTGGTACACGCGTTACCGCAAGTCTTCACGACTGCAAATGCGGCCGATGAAAGGAGTCATTGAAACTATTTATTGGTTCCAGATGCAGTCCAGAACTGCGGTCGGATTAAAAAATATTTGTTCCCAGGATATGCAGCAAAAAACTATCCAGGCACTGAAGCAATTTGGCAAAGACTATCAGTTAAAACTACCTGACAAATTAATCTACTTTCCCAAGCATAACTCCCCCTCTGAGTCAGCTGTAGAAAGTCTCTCCTATTTTCGAAATCTTGGATATCATGTGATTTGCTTTGTCGACAGTGAAACACAATCACTCGACGCCATTGCCAGCGAAAAAGATACCCGCGATATTTTACTGCTCCAGGCGGATACCGTTTATCGCTCAAATGACCAATCAGTGTCTGCTACTGTGGAAAAAGGCAAACACTATGAATTACGCGAACTGGTACATGAAAAGGACTTGCCTGCGCACATTGATTTGGTCTGGCATGGTATCAATGATCGGAAAAATATGCAGCAGTTCCTCTCTTCCCCCATTCAATGGGGTGAGGTCGATGTGCAGTCCGTACATGAAAATGGATCCGTGTTACTGCAACATGACAGTTCCCAGGAAGATGAGATGCTATTGGTCGAAAAGATCGACCTGTCACTGAATGAGTTATTGGCTGAGTTTCAACTACATGACAAAGCAGTCAAAATTGATTTTAAAGACAAGGGTATTGTGTTGCGTAAAACCATGCAGCTACTCAAAAAACAAGGTTTTACGGATCAGAAAATTTGGTTAAATGGTGATATCGATGTGCTTAAAGAAGAAGGGTTTAAACTATTGTTGCAAGCCTTTCCCAATGCGACTGTACAAACTGCCATTGATTTTATCTGTCCCCTGGTCTTCTCCCTGCCAGATCAAGCCAAGCAGATACTCATGCAATTAAAAAACTGGGGCATTAATCGCTTTTCTATCAGCTGGGAATTGGAAAAATGTCCCACGTTATTGTATCAGCTCAAGAAATGGGGATTTGAGGTTAACGTTTATAATGCGCCTGATTTAGAACAGTTTCTCAAGGTAATGATTCTGTCTCCACGATCAATCACTTCGGACTTTAATTTTCCAGAATGGAATTATTACGGCCGCGGTTCCGGCAAAGATGGTATTCAAGTGGATTATGTGGGGCAGCCGGTGAAATTAAAATAATGATGTTAAACCATTGACGGATTTGAACAATGAATAGTCGAACAGAGAACTCCATCTGTGTTGGTATTATCGGGGCGGGTCGAATTGGTAAGCTTCATGCCGAAAATATCATCCGCCACATCCCCTCAATCAGCCTCAGGGCGATTGCTGATATCAACCTAGATACAAGCTGGGTAAACACGCTACCGATAGCCGTTACTGGTGATGATGTCCAGTGTATTTTCGATGATCCCACGATTGATGCGGTTTTAATATGTTCGCCCGCCCCCTCTCACCTGCCGCTTATTATTCAGGCAGCAGAGGCGGGCAAACATATATTTTGTGAAAAACCCGTGGCCCTTGACATAGCCGCTATTCAGCAAGCGTTGGCGGCGGTAGAGCAAGCCCAGGTAATTTTCCAGGTTGGATTTAACCGCCGCTTCGATCCTAATTTCGCCAAGATCAAGCGCGTCGTACTGGAGGGTGGCATTGGAGAACCGCATATTCTTCATATCACCTCAAGAGATCCAGAGCCGCCGCCTCACGATTATATTGCCAGCTCGGGCGGTATTTTTCTCGATATGAGCATTCATGATTTTGACATGGCGCGATTTTTGTTGGGCAGTGAAATCACCGAAGTCTATGCCACGGGTGCGGCGTTAATTGACCCGACTATCGTTCAACTGGGGGATATGGATACCGTCCTGATACAGTTAACATTTGCCAATGGTGCATTGGGCGTTATCGACAACAGCCGCCAGGCCGTGTACGGATACGATCAGCGAGTGGAGGTGTTTGGCAGTCAAGGCAAAATATTGGCGCAAAATGTCAGCGCAACACAAACCGAATTGTCCACAGCGGATGCGGTGACCGGAGAAAAACCCATGCACTTTTTCCTGGATCGCTACCAAGAGTCCTATCTGGCGGAACTTCAAAGTTTTTGCCACGCTATTCGCCATAACCAACCTGCGGCGGTCGACGGGCGCGATGGATTAATACCGGTGATTATCGGCCATGCTGCAAAACAATCCTATTTAAACCATCAGCCGATACAGATCGACTACGAACATCCCGAACAACATGACAATTGATCGCAACAGACCCATTGATGTGATCTGTATGGGTCGGGTAGCGGTCGACCTATACGCCGAACAAATAGGATGTGCACTGGCGGATGTGCAAACTTTTCGAAAATATTTGGGGGGCTGCGCCGGCAATATTGCCGTGGGGACGGCCCGTCTTGGATTGCGTTCAGCCATGTTGTCCTGTATCGGGCAAGATGAGATGGGGGTGTTCGTTAAACAGACACTGAAAAACGAAGGGGTGGCGACGGATTGTCTGCGAACAACGCCAGCACATTTGACCGGCTTGGTGGTGTTAGGCATTGATCCACCCAAGCATTTTCCATTGATATTTTATCGACAAAATTGTGCGGATATGCAACTCCAAACCAGTGATTGTGACGCGCAATTGTTTCAGCGAAGTAAAGCATTACTGGTAACCGGTACCGGGTTTTCTACCCCCGAAATGCGCACCACCAGCCACCACGCTCTGGATCTGGCGAAGACCACTCACACATCGGTTATACTGGATATCGACTATCGACCTGTTTTATGGGGGTTGACGCCACTGGGTGATGGCGAGTGCCGATATCAGCTTGCCGAAGAGGTCTCTCACCATTATCAACAGATCCTGCCTAAATGTGATTTGATTGTCGGCACCGAAGAGGAAATTCTCATTGCCGGTGGCGATAAATCCTTGAGTCAGGCACTGGCTAATATCCATCAATGGGTTAGTGCACCTGTTGTTGTCAAGACCGGTGTCAAAGGCTGTCAGATTTATCTCAAGGATAATGACGAGCCGCTTACCGCCGAGCCCTTTGCAGTGACTGTACTCAATGTATTGGGGGCCGGGGATGGGTTTATGAGTGGTTTTTTGCTTGGCTGGCTAAAGAATGCACCGTGGCAAACCTGTATGCGAATGGCGAATGCCTGCGGCGCGATGGTGGTCTCACGACATGGTTGCGCACCAGCGATGCCCAACCACGAAGAATTAGACTATTTTTTACAACATTTTGGCCGGCAACAAAATAGTCTCCAAGGTCACGACATTGCACGGCGACATCGCCGCTCGATCTTAGGCAGCGCCGCTGATCGTGAGTTGTTTGTCCTGGCCTTTGATCACCGAGAACAATTTGTGCGCAGCTGTGAGCTCGCCGGTAAAGATCACGCCATTATCAATGTATTTAAGCAGCAAATTTTTGCCGGCTTTAAACTGGCGCTACAACAATTTCCACAAAAACAAAATCCGCAGAGTGATTTGGCGATACTGATCGACCCGAATTATGGGGCGGCCATTTTGGCATCGCACACCGACAAGCGAATCATCATTGGCGTGCCAATAGAAGAACCGCTGAGCCTGCCGGTATGCTGGCTGGGGGATAAACCGCTTTACCAGGAAATCTTACAGCGCCCCGCGCCTTGGTTCGTTAAAGTACTTTGGCAATATCATCCGCAACTTGATGAAGAGAGTCGGCAGCAACAACTATTACGCTTAAAAGAACTGGCCAAAGTTTGCGATCAACTCGATCGCCGACTCATGTTGGAATTGATTATACCCAGCGAATTTACCGATCACGGGTCGGCGACAAGTGAGGCTATGCGTACGGTTTATGAGCAGGCGATCTATCCTTTTTGGTGGAAAATCGCGGGCAACTTTGCTGCCAGCCATTGGCGCACCCTCGCGGATATTCTGGAACAGTATGACCCCCATTCGCGCGTGATTTTATTAGGCGGGGGGGAAACAGAAATCGCCCATTTCGGTCCTTTATTCAGCACCGCGAAAGCGTCGGCCAAAGTCAGTGGTTTTGCCATTGGCCGGAGTATCTTTTGGCCATCCTGGCAGCGTTTTTTAAAGGATGAAATTGAGTTGGAAGCGATCCCCGAGCTTATCGCCAAAGATTTTTTGCAATGCATCCGCCTTTGGCAAGCGGCCTAACATCAAAAAAAACACTACAAGAGGCGCCCCATGTCATCACTGCTGCGACATCATCGTCAAGGTTTTTCTTTTGGGCTGACAAGTATTACCACGATCGGTGAGGCGGCCGACGATACCGGCATTCACTTCGGTATTTTAAAGTTACATGCTGGAGACGAATGGACAGTCAATGATGGATTGGAATCCGCCATTTTATTGCTGCAAGGCCACATAAAGTTTCATTGTGACGGTAAGCAATATACGGCAGAGCGACAGTCGATTTTTGACGAAAATCCCTATGCTATTCATGTTGACGCTGCCAAATCGGTGATTATTATTGCCACAACGGACTGTGAATTGGCACTATCGCAGGTAAGCAATGATGTGCACTTTGAGCCCCAATTTTTTGACCCTGACAATCTGTTGTTAAACGAGCAACGCGGCCAGGGGCTATTGGATAATACCGCCTACCGCATTGTTCGCACCCTGTTTGATAAGCGCAATCGCCCACAGGCTAATTTGGTATTGGGCGAGGTGATTACCTTTCCAGGGCGTTGGTCCAGTTACCCTCCCCACCACCACCCGCAACCGGAAATTTATCATTATCGTTTTACCGAGCCTCAAGGATTTGGCTATGGTGAGACCGGTGACACCCATAATGATAATAGCGGTGATCAGCAAGTGGTGAAGATACAACAGTATGATACCTTAAAAATTCTTTATGAACTTGATCACGCACACGTCGCCGCGCCAGGCTATGGTATGTACTATATTTGGGTGATCCGTCATTTGGAAAAGAATCCTTATACAATACCGGAATTTACTAAAGAGCATGCCTGGACGCAAACAGAGGATGCCAATGCGCGCGTCTGGCAACCTTTGAAAATTGTGTGAAGGAGCAACCATGTCAACTGTACGCCTCACCATGGCACAAGCCTTACTGAAATTTATCGCCAGTCAATGGATTGAAATCGACGGCGTTTCCCAACGTTTTGTCAGCGGCATTATCGGCATTTTCGGGCATGGCAATGTCACCGGATTAGGTGAAGCCTTAGAGTATGGTGATTCAGGTTTAAACTTTATGCAAGGCCATAACGAACAGGGTATGGTGCATATGGCAACGGCTTATGCGAAACAAAAAAATCGCCTAGCCATTTTTGCCTGTACCACCTCTATCGGACCCGGTGCGACCAATATGGTAACAGCGGCGGCGACGGCAACAGCCAATCGTATTCCCGTGTTATTACTGCCCGGCGATATCTTCGCCAGTCGGCAACCTGATCCGGTACTACAACAGCTAGAAGATCCAAGCCATTACCCACTCTCGGCCAATGACTGTTTGCGTCCTGTCAGTCGTTACTGGGATCGAATCAACCGACCTGAGCAATTGATGACGGCATGCCTGAATGCATTTCGCGTGTTAACCGATCCCATTGACTGTGGTGCCGTGACCCTGTGTTTGCCGCAAGATGTGCAGGCAGAAGCCTATGATTATCCCACGACATTTTTTCAAAAACGCACCTGGTTTCTTGATCGACGTGATTTATCGGCGCGGGCGTTAGCCGTGGCTGTCGCGGCCATCAAAGCGGCAAAGCAACCGCTGATCATTGCCGGTGGTGGTGTACACTATTCCTTGGCCTGTGAAAACCTGTCAATTTTTGCTGATCAATTTGGTATTCCCGTGGCATTGACTCAAGCGGGAAAAAGCGCGCTAGCCTCAAGCCACCGGATGAACGTTGGTGGACTTGGTGTGACCGGCAGCCAGGTGGCCAATAAACTCGCCGCACAAGCGGATCTTATTTTCGCTGTAGGCACCCGCCTGCAAGATTTTACCACCGCATCCAAATCAGCTTTCCAACATCCTAAGGTCAAGATTTTGCACCTCAATATCAGTGCATTTGACGGTTACAAAATGGGGGCCAAGTTGCTGCAGGCAGATGCCAAATTGGGATTGCAGGCAATTCACAAGGCACTAGGCAGTGACACCACTGATCAGCATTATCAACAACAGATTGCCCAGTGGAACCAAGAATGGCAACAGGAAGTGGACCGGCTATACACCGCCGAGATTGGCGACGGAAACTCACAAACCCGCGTGTTAGGAATACTAAACGATTTTGTATCTGCGCAGGATGTCGTGGTGGGTGCGGCGGGCAGCCTGCCCGGCGATTTACACCGTTTATGGCGTAACAAAACCCCCAAAGACTATCATGTGGAATATGCGTATTCTTGTATGGGATACGAAGTTGCAGCAGGACTGGGGGTCAAATTGGCGCATGCCCAAGGTGAGGTATATGTCCTCGTCGGCGATGGCAGCTATCTAATGTTACATTCAGAGCTACTCACCAGTATCCAGGAAGGCCACAAAATTTCCATCATTCTGTTTAACAATCATGGTTACCATTGCATTAAAAACTTGCAGCAATCCCAGGGTAGCCGAGGATATGGCAATGAATTCCGTTATCGAAATAAAGCCTCTCAACATCTGCAAGGTGAAACGCTGGGTATCAACTTCGTGCAATATGCCCGTGCTCTCGGCGCGAACGCGATATTAGCCAATGATACGACTGAATTCAAACAAGCGCTAGAGGATGCAAAACAGTCATCCATATCCACACTCATCGAAATTCCCGTCAACGCCAACTCCATGTCCGCCGCTTACGAATCCTGGTGGCGCGTTGCAGTGGCGGAAGTATCGCCTGCTAACAAAGTAAAACAAGCTTATCAGGCGATGGAAAAGCAGATTAAGCAGGTTAAACCTTATTAACCCAAGCATAAGGAAAAAATCATGTCCATGGAGATAAAAATCGGTATTGCCCCTATCGGCTGGAGCAACGATGATTTACACCAATTAGGTGGTGAGATACCGTTCCAACAATGTATTGAGGAGATGCACCAGGCCGGCTATGTAGGCTGTGAAGTCGGACATAAATTTCCCCGCGATCCGGCCGCATTGAAACAAGTACTCGATCCACTGAATTTACAGATCGCAAGCGCCTGGTTTAGCTGTCGCTTTACCGAGGCGGATCTTTATCAGCAGACGGTCTCTGCCTTTGCTGATCACCTGCAATTTTTAAAAACCATGGGCGCGAAGCTGGTGGTGGTCTGCGAAACCGGGCACAGTATTCATACGCATCAGCAACGCGCCGTGGAACCTATATTTACCCAACAACAGTGGCAAACACTGGTTGACGGACTACACCACTTAGGCGAAATGGCACGCAAGCAGAATATGCGTATTGCCTATCACCACCATATGGGCACGGGCATCCAAACATTCGAAGAGGTTACCCGACTGATGGATAGTACCCGACCTGAACTGGTTTCTTTGTTGGTCGACACAGGGCATATGGTTTACGCGGGTGATGATCCGGTTCGTTTGATTTATCAACAAGGACGGCGGGTCAAACACCTGCACTTAAAAGACATTCGCATAAAGGTTTTACAGCAGGTCAAACACCAGGAAATGAGTTTTTTGGACAGCGTCATCGCCGGCGTATTTACCGTGCCCGGTGACGGCGATATTGACTTTGCCCCGTTATTTGCAGCGTTATCCCGAGTGGACTACCAGGGCTGGTTAATTGTTGAAGCCGAACAGGATCCTGCTCAGGCGAATCCACTCGAGTACGCCCAGAAGGGACATCAATTTATTCAAACTATGCTGGAGAGAGTCAATGAGCCAACATGTTCCGCTTTTAATTAACGGTGAATTTGTCAAAAGCACCAGCGAGCAAACTTTGCCAGTGCTTAATCCTGCCACCCAGGAATTGTTAGGTGAAGTGCCCTTCGCCACCCAACAGGAAATTGAAATGGCTGTTGCCGGGGCAAAGAGCGCCTTCAACACCTGGAAAGAGGTGCCTGTTTCTGTACGCGCGC
>QILK01000243.1 GCA_003233345.1 Gammaproteobacteria bacterium
ACAGGTGGTATTTTTTACTTCGGTTCGCCCTTCAGGCGATTTTAAGGGATCATGCACAACAGCCATTTCTGACCTCGATATCGATAAGTAATTTAGAGTATAAAGTGACGAAGGATTGTCAGCGAATCAACAATATGCTGTATATTATAGATTCTTTATATGATGATTGATATGATTGCATGAATGTTTTTCAAGCCGTAATAAGCCAGCCGGATTCTATCCCATTATAGATACAGGATTCGAACCCTGTAAACAAAATAAGATAAGGAGAAGCCGGGTCCACTTCTGACTTAAGATTACACTATGAAAAATCTATTGAAACTGTAAATAAAAATATATTTAATTGATATTGGCATTCCTTTCTTACTAGGTATCATTGCACTAGAATTTAGTTACGAGAGTCTAAGTACCGTTTGGCACAAGATCACAAACAAGGGATGTTTTTTGCTAGGTGGTATTGTTGTAGTGATAGTAATTGTATTTTTTATGTATCGAAGCTTTAAATATCTTGATGTTAAAAAAAACGAAAAACAAACAACGAACTCGATTGTTGTGGTATATCTAAAACGGACACCAAATCCGATTTTCATCAAGAGCTTAAACATCGAAACTTTTATATTAGACTTCTTTATCTATAATTGTTTAACCCTTGAAGTGGGAATATCTTATTATCTGCAAATGAAAGGTAAGTCGCTGACAAACACCCTCTAGCGTACCCATTCTTTTTTCGCTGGGCTTTTCCCGATACTGCTACAGGAAAAAACCACGAAAAAAACACCTAAACGCGGTAAAGGCGCCAGTACTGGGCTGACCAAACATTCGATACTCCATTAACTCATCATATGTGATTGAAACCAGCAGAATAGACGTTAATAAATATACTTTAATAACAAGTGATTATAGAGATTTTCCTTAGATATCGCTAAATTATTATTTCGATTAGTCTAGAAATAATCTCTAGTTTTTCTCGTTATAATTATTATTTCTATGACGCCGGAAATAATTAGCAATATCAGCCTATTTAAGCTATTATTTCCAATGCTAAGGTCGAGCGTTTTCATATCATTGATGGTTGCCAAGCCTTAGATTTATCACCTGGCTACAAATATGAAAGAAATTTTGGATCAGAACGGGATGTAAGAGATATACGAGAGGGTGCGAGTTTTGAAAAACTATTTACTTTTGCTCATCACTGCCATGTACCGATAAAAGCAAAGCTGAGTATATTACAATGGGCAATATTTAATTTGTTCATTTCAAATGCCGACTCACATGGAAAAAACTTGTCATTTTTTGTTAACAAGGCAGGAATTACTCCCGCACCATATTACGATTTGGTCAATATTTCAATGTATCCTGAGTTACAGCAAGAGCTGGCAATGGTGGTTGGTGATGAGTTTGATATGAATGATATTAAACCATATCAACTTGCCCGGTTTTGTGATGACTGTGATATAAAACCTCTATTATTTAAAAAACAACTTTCCTTAATGGCAAATAATCTATTGAATCAATCAAAAAAGATAATGGTTGAGGATCTGCTAGTGAATAAAGAAGAGCTAAGTTTCTACAAAGAACTTATCGACAATATTACAGCTAAAACTAATTATTATCTTTCAATTATTAATGAAATCTCGGCAATAGATATTTAAAGACACGCCTGTCAGCTCTCTGAGTAACCCCTGAACAGGGTGATCCATTTGTTACTCGCATCCTCAAGAATACTGGGGATTTCTTGGCGACATAAAAAACACCTTTTGGTATAATCACTTGGTATTCCATTAAGAGCTAAACAACCGAGGCCACTATCCTAGTGGCCTCAATCGTAGAGCTTGTGTATGATCTAGTTAGTCACCAAGTGGATTAATATCATTAATAAACGTCAACATTGCCGCCATTGAGAATTTAAGGTTAGGATTCTCCTCAAGCACATTGTCTTTGGTATTACTAATCAATCCCACTAATGTTTCAGCGACAATGCGAGTGCCAACAGGCCCAAGGTGATTGCCACCGCCTTTTATTTTAGCTTCCGCTAAAACGTAGTACCAAAGTGGCGTGTCATTTGCAAAGCCATCGCGGAGAAATTGCTTTTGCTCTTCAGGTGCGCTATCAGTAATTTCAGCGGCAACAGCTTGTCCGGTTGGTAACGAGAGCAAACGATCCCTCAATAAGTTCCTGGTTGCTAGTGACAATATCAGACTCATTGTCATCATTTTCATGATAACCACATTCAGAAATATCCTTGGGTGGATACTGACTTATATCTTTTTTAAAAAGTTTATAAATCCATTCTAAAAGCACTTGCGGGAATAGCTTACCCGTTATCGTACCCTCTCCCTTAATATCATAGTTTTCCGAACCGTGTTTGGTTTCATGACGTTTTGAGTTTTTATTCATTGCAACCTCCATATATATAATAAAAATAGGTGACCTCTAATAAACATAAGTCACTTGCATAAATTACTAACCATCCTGGTAAATGTTATTTGAATAATTTTGATTTAGTCATAATATGGCTAAGCCTGACTTAATTCAGAGTGAATAGGAAAATCAGACTTAGGAACTTATAATGTATATGCAATTTCTAGATTGTTCAAGGCTATCAAGAAATGTTTTATTTGAAAGGACTATTGTTTCTATCTTCATCATAGTTGCTATAAAAAGTTTAATTAAAATTAACATTTAGAAATACTTTGTAAATTGCTGTCACATATTTTAGTGGGGTCTTATGCGGGACCGTAGAAGCTGAGAATTTAGACTGATTTTTATTTACATACTTTATTAATATCGCCACAACAGTTATTTTACATTGTCAAAAATTGGTCTAAGTAATTTCTATCCATAAAAACAGCCAAAGCCAACTGGTTTTGACTATTTTTATTGAACCAACAATTTTATACTTGTTTCTGCGATATTCTTTTAACTCTATTTACTGATATAGCTGTGACCGGATCTCCCATATCCATTGGGGGCTTATCACGTATTAGCATATCCACAACCGGTTCTTCTAATCCCTTTGGGCGTTTATTACTTGTCAGCATATCTGCCAAACCACTAAAAGCGACACCCGCAGTATGACCACGCCCGAACAAAATCAACATAACGACAATTGAGATATGGGGGATATGACCTATCATTTCTTCTGCGCCCATAAAGAATGGTGGTATCAGAAATAATACCGCTAACGCTACCGCCGTTAATCTAACTACGTATCCCGCTAAAAGAAACAGTCCGAGAATAATTTCTACCGCACCGGCTGAAAATACAAACACTTCGTCAGTAAACCAAGCGACGCCCAGTTTGGCCATAAAGTTCCAGTGATGATCCTGTAAGAATGCTAATCCTAGCTCAGGTACCATGATTTTTTCACTGAAGCCTAAAAAAATCAGGTTAGCACCTATAAACATACGAAGGAAAGTCATTGCATGTGCTTGTCGAATTTTAGTATTAAGCGCTGAAAAAACATCTTCACGTGAATAGCGCATAACAGGTCTTCCTCGAAGTATGAAAAAAAGAGCAGCACCTGGAATCCAAAGATTCTCCAACGTTACAATCAATCCCGCCAACTGTGTTGCCGTTATCCATAATGCGATTAACAATAACGACGCCTGTCTGACTGCAAGCCCAACTATTAAACTTATTCCAATAAATCCTTCAAGCATTAACGCTAAATTTAATGCCCCATCATTTTTAATATTCATTGAGAACAGGGTCCCATTGAGTGCACTAATTAGCAATGACGTGCCTAGAAATACACCTAAAATTGATGTCGCGTATTTTTCTATTTTGTTAGACTCCCAAGATGCTGAAATCTTTGGAAATATCTTGTCAATCAGTATCGCAGCCAAAATCAAAATCAATGCAATACCAATCCAGGCTAGCGAGTATGACGTCACATTTTCATAGATATGTGAGTGTTGCTTGCTCCCATCTACAAACCATTTTAAGTGAGCATGTGCCGAAGAGATGTTATAGGATAAAGTTGCCAGCACAAACATCCAGACCAAACGCCTAATTTTTAGTAGTTTCATTTTATCCCCTGCTTAAATATAAAAATGTATTCCCTTATGAAATAACTAGAGTTCCATCAATAGAAAGCCACCAATAAAGATATTTATGCATGTGAGAGAAAAGTATGTAAAAATATCGCCGTTTGTGTGTTATCAATTATGAATTAACAATTTTAACGATTGCAATTTTTTAATTAACACGCTTACTGATAACAAAATCATCAGCGTAAAGTTAATGTCAATAAAGTCAAGAATATTTCTGCTGACACGGTGTATGATACGTATGATCACTTACAGATATCTTACAAAAATGAATTTATTTTGTTTAGTAATTTTCCTGGCAAGGGTAGCAGAAGTGTTATTGCCGAAAAATCCAAGGATACCCGCTAATTGGAATTTAAAAATTAATCTCGGTTAACAAAATTAACATTGGCATTGTGACTGACTCTTCTTGCTGGGTCTGGCTTTAATCCGAAATCATACGGGTGCCCTATTAATTTTTTAATTCCAACTGCTAAGTAACCACTTTTTATGATTGCCTCATGTTAAGTAGATCTGGATCTGTTAAACACGATCAACTTTGAAAAAAGTCCTAATCGGATATCCTGAAATGATTGGCCGCAACACCTGGGCTCGCAATTGCCAAGTTAAGATCTAGAGAAATCAACTTATCGAGCTATACTACTCTATTCTGTAGGTGTATATACCCAATATAAAAGAAATAACCCAAAATATTCCAGCGGGATATTTTTTTTAGAATCAAACAGTTATTTATCCTGGCTACTATTCAATGTGATCGATTCTAAATGTGCTATATTAGGGTAACCCTGATAGTTTTTTAGTTCACATAACTTAAATTAAGCTTGTATGATAATGTCAAATCATTTTTGTACACGAATATTTTACAGTATGTTATTAGCTTTAGTCGCATTGTCCGCTATTGCTGCTAACCCTAAACCACTCGCCAAATGTTTACTAGTTTTGTCATACCATAAAGGTTATGCATGGAATGATGGTATTGAGCAAGGCGTAGAACGCACTTTAAAAAACAAATGCAGGTTAAAAATATTCTATATGGATACGAAACGAAATCCAAATAAAATATTTGCAGAAAAAATGGCGTTAAGAGTAAAGTCTGTAATTGAATCTTACCAACCAGATATTGTCATCGCAGCAGATGACAATGCCTCACGCTTTCTAGTTAAACCCTATTATCAAAATAAAAAACTGCCCTTTGTTTTTTGTGGTGTGAACTGGACTGCTAAAGAGTATGGCTACCCTTATTCTAATGTTACTGGAATGGTAGAAGTTGCACCAATAAACCCACTACTGGATATTATTAAACAAACCGTTCCTAATGCAAAAATTGGTGTCTATCTATCAGCTGATGTCATTACCGAACACAAAGACTTTAAAAAATATCAGCAAGAATATAGAAAACATAATGTTCACTTAAAAGGAGTATTTGTCTCTACCTTATCACAATGGAAACAAGCATATATTAATTCACAATCTGCCGATTTTATAATCGTCAACAATTATGCTGGCATCAATGATTGGAATAAACAACAAGCTATAGATCATGTTCAAAAACATAGTAAAAAATTCACAGTAACCAATTACAAGTGGATGATGCCTTTCGCAATGTTTGCGCTAACAAAAAACGCATTTGAACAGGGTCGCTGGTCTTCTCAAGTTGCGTTGAGTGTTTTGTCTGGGACTGACATATCTGAAATACCCATCACGATAAACAAAGAATGGAATATGTTTATAAACACCGGTTTGTTGCGCAGCACTAATATCGCTATTGATAAACACACGCTAAGACGCGCATCACCTCATTGGTAAAACAGCCAAAACTACTATTGTGAATCTGACGAATAAAAAATATTTATGGATTTTCCCACTAATTGTGGCAAGTGTCGGCATATTAGCATGCCTCATAACATTACACTATGAATTAGAGAAAAAGCGTAATTTATTTCTAAATCAATCGCAGTTGGTCTTTGAAAACATCTGGAAATCTTTCGATGACCTTGAAAAAGTAAATGAAAACATTACCTCACTTTTTAATACCACCAAGTTCGTTAGTGAGAGTCGATTTAATTTGTTTATTGAACCTACTTTAGATCGATATCCGTACATTGAAAATATATACTATATCCCAAGACTTAAAACTTCGAACTTACAGAAAATAGAATTAGAGAAACAAAACGATGGCTACACAGGGTTTCATTTTAGGATATTTTCAAAAAAACAATTTAAATCCTCGCCTGTTAAAAAATATATATTCCCAATAAGTTATGTACAACCCTATAACGTCGCTACTTCTATATTAATCGGTCGTGATATTCTCACGTTCAAGAAAGTACAAGCAGAAGTGTTATTGTCAATGATTCGAGGAAAAAGGCTGGTATTTTCTTCAGGCAAAAATAGTTTATATGCATTCAGTTCACTCTATATCGGTAAAGAGGCGCCTAAAAGCTATAACATGAACATTGATAATGTTTACGCGATACTAGGATACAAGATATCACCATCGAAATTATTAAAATATATTATTTTACCTAGAAAGTATAAGTTAAGTATTGCAATAAGAGGCGTGAATTTTATGCCACGAAACCCACCAATTGTTACCTCATTATTAAGAATATCGTATTCCAGAACCAAAACATATATTTTTAACAACCAGCTAATTGACGTACAGACATCACTAAGCAAGCATTTATTTAGTTATAACCTTACCTTGCCAATCTCTGTATTACTAACTGGATTTCTATTAACTTTTTTGAGCTGGTATATACTTAAAACCAATGTAGAGTTTAACTCATTTCTCCACCAACAAAATAGAATTATTGAATCAGAAGTAAATGAAAAAACGCTATTACTTAACAGGCAAACCAGAAAGCTACAAATTGCTTATGAAGATCAGTTGGCAGCAACCAATGAGCTAAAGTCATTTAGCTATTCAGTTTCTCATGATCTACGAACACCACTACGCGCTATTGATGGTTTTTGCGGGATCCTAGAGGACGAATACGCACAAAATCTTGATGCTGATGGAAAACAGTATTTACAACGAGTGCGAAATGGAGCCCAGCACATGAGTGAGCTCATTGATAGCATGTTAAACCTTGCCATAATCAGCAACAAAGATATTAACTATGAATCAGTATCACTCTCTGAAATAGCAAATAAAGTAATATTAGATCTAAAAAAATCAAATCCTAAACGGGATATTGATATCCATATCGCGAAAAATGTCAATGTACTTGGTGACCGCATGCTGTTGCAATCGGTAATGGAAAACCTACTACAAAACTCATGGAAATTTACAGGGCAAACAGAACACCCACAAATCGAATTTAACCAAATAAATGCTGACAATAAATTTTCATATTATGTTAAAGACAATGGTATCGGCATTGATATGACCTACGCAGACAAGCTATTTATGCCATTTCAACGGTTGCACGATAAGCAATTTGAAGGCAGTGGCGTTGGTTTGGCAACCGTCCAACGCATTATAAAACGACATCGAGGAACAATTTCCGTGAGCGCTAATCCAAATGAAGGCGCTAAATTTACTTTCACTCTTGAATAATACCAGCGTTCAAATGAAATATTTTAGTTGTAGAATTAACGCCTAGTATAAATTCTTTCCCATCACACTTATTTTATCAATTCGACCCTGTATAGATATCAAGATAATTGCGTTTCGAGCACTCGGCTAAAAACCAGACAAGCGCTTTATTCGCTTCCCAGCCACCGGGGCAATCCACTCTGTCAGCAATCATAAAAATGCAAAGTAGTCGTATATCAATTTTTTTGATTAGTTTTCTCCAGGCTTTATCTGTTGGTTCTTGCCCTTTGGTTTTCGATATATACCAGGGTAGATTCACATCATGATATTTCACCAATTGGATAAAGCTATCATCGATACACCCATATTCCTGTAACAATTTTACTGAAGTTTCGGGTTTTGCATTGCCTCGAGACTTGCCTATGTCATGCACCTTGGCTAAAGCCACAAGAATATCGACCTGATCAGGTTTTACGTTGTTTAGTGTGGCCAATTCTTTTACACGGTCCACCACCTTTTCGCAGTGATCGTATGCATTGGCTGCAGTATGCCTTTCTGGATTGAGAGACACTCGTTTTAATGACTCATAGTCTTTTATAAATTGTGAATTATATATAAATTTATACATGATCTTATCCATCATAATCTGATTTAATTGTTTTTAACGTCTCGGCCCAGTCATTAACATGTTTAACCCAATCAGGAATAAAGTTTAGCTTTGGTTGTTCGCCAAACAAATACCGACTATGTACGACGTATCGTAAATGCTTAAGAACATCCAGGCGATCATCAATAAAATAGGTGATTCCGAGTTCATGGCAATGCCCTGCCTTTTCATGACGCTTAAAACAGAATCTGATATTGTGCTTGTCTAATCCGGTTTTATAATAAAAATTCTGATGCTTTAACCATAAAAGTGTTTTCTTCTGCGTATTGATACCCGCTTTTGATACCAGCCAGACCTTGCCTTCAAACAGGTCAACCAGGCATTTCACACTTTCAATTGCATGAGGACTGGGTGGCGTTTTCATGGCTTGTTCATCGTTCCCGGATAGAAAGCTGGTGTCTGACTTGCCGCCTGTAATCGGCGCCATGATGACTCTGCCAATATCAATACCGAGCTTTTCGTTTTGTCTGTTTAATGATTTCATGCAAAGGATAATAAACATAAAATATATAATATTGAACTATTGTTAAATTATTTGCTATAATATATAGTTATAGCTATGAAGAATGACTGGATCGAAGCATTTTTGGTATTCAGCGAATACATGAACTTTACTCATGCAGCTGAACGTTTGCATATATCCCAGCCTGCATTACATGTAAAAATAAGGAAACTTTCGGAATTTCTTGACTTGGATTTATATCAGAAGCAAGGTAGAAATCTTTTGCTTACCGATCAAGGTCGTAAAATTCAGGTTTTTGCGCGTGAGATGCGTGACCGTTCCAACGAGTTTCTTAGCGAAGTCAAAAGCAACAAGGAATCAGCGCCGATTACATTGGCCGCAGGCAGTGGGGCTTACCTGTATCTATTAGGGGACTCAATACTGCAGTATAACAGGACAGAGAAGAAGAAAGTCAATCTGATTACTGCAAACAGCAAAAAAACAATTGAATTGCTTATGTCAGGGCAGGCAAATATAGGTGTAACCGCTGGCATTGCTGTTCCTGATACCTTAAAACGTACTCTTATGACTAGTGCAACCCAGGTAGGCGTATTACCCAAAGACCATAAACTGGCAAAAAAACGGAAGCTGTTACTGCATGATTTTCGCAATCAGAAGCTGATACTTCCACCGGCTGGAAGACCACACAGAGTCAGCATTGAGCAGGCTCTACTCTTAAAAAATGTTGAAGCCGAAATATCAGTGGAGGCTGAGGGTTGGGGGTTGATGATGCAGTTTGTCAAGCTGGGAGCCGGAATCACTGTCGTTAATAGCTGTTGTAACATTCCGGCACCATTAGTAGCTATACCCATCCCGGAACTACCCAAAATAGAATACTCGATACTGGAAAGGATTAACGATTGGCGTTCAATCCAGGCGCAAAAATTAATAAAAATTCTGTTAGTGAATAGAAATAAATGGAAAAGATAGCAACCTGGCTATAACATTTCTTGACAATTCATGGTACACCCGCATAATTTCGAATCAAAGCCAGACCCGGCAAGAAAAATCAATCATAATACCAATGTTACTTTTCGTTGTGACCGGATTAATTTTCAACAGCTTGATTTTATGAACTTACCACTATTTCCCACAAATTTTCATCAATTTTTTCCGACATGATACTAACATCAAGCAGTTGTTGAATCACATCAATGTTGGTGACTGTATGCGAACTGGGTTTAACAGTACGAATTCGACCCTCACCTGCGAGTGCCATTGGAATTAATAACTGGTCTGCCAAATGAGAACCAACAGGGGCATCTAGTTGCAGATACAGTTTTGCCTCTTTAATCGCATTTAGCGCTACTTTTTCAGCACGCAGGCCTTTTTGCCCAAAAGCCGTTACCACCTCACATATATTACTGTATTGCAGAAAAATTGACAGCGTATTGCCTTGTCCAGGCGAATTGTCGGCATTAATCAAGAGAAGATCATTGTCATCCCATTGCAAATGAGTTTTTACCGTCGCTAGCTCGCGTTCTCCAATGGACGCAGGTAGATTTGTGACCAGAGCTTCCGCGTGATGCGATTCAATATTTCCGCGTTCACTAATATCTAAGGTGTGTAGTTTTTCGATCGGGTTGATATTGACCGTCCATTTACCACCACCTGCCGGATAGAAACCGTAAGTTTTCAAAGAGTGTGTAACATTAACGCCCATTTTCCTGATCACTGGAAAAAACGCGTAATTTAAGAAATCAAG
>QILK01000092.1 GCA_003233345.1 Gammaproteobacteria bacterium
GTGATTTTTAAGACCAGTATCAAGCAGGACAATTTTCTTGGCACCGGTAAACGCGTGGGTATTGGGGTTAGTACCAGTGATATAAACCAAGGTGTGACTTTGTCCTATACTAACCCTTATTATACGATTGACGGTGTCAGTAGAGGATTTACGGCAAAAACACAAAAAACGGATGCTTCGCGAGCAAACTTGTCAAGATATTCGTTTGATGAAAATTCATTTGCGGTTAACTACGGCATTCCAATAAACGAATACGACCGTATCCAGCTTAGTGTTGCCTACGCAAACATTGATATTCAAGCTAATTCAAGGTCACCCACGCAAGTGACTGACTTCATCAACACTTATGGTCGAACAAACGAAACATATTCTCTTATTGCGGCATGGTCGCATGATACCCGAAATAAGGCGATTTTTGCTGATCGCGGCGTTTTATATCGTATTTCCAGTGAAGTAGCTGTTCCTGGAGCAGATTTGCAATATTATAAAATCAACGCACAGCATCGGCGTTTTATACCACTAAGCAGGCGTTTTACCATATCGCTTAAAGGTGAGGTAGGATATGGCGAAGCGTATGATGACACGCTTGAGTTTCCATTTTATAAAAACTATTTTTCTGGCGGTGTTAAATCCATCAGGGGCTTTAAACAGAATACATTAGGACCACGTGATTCAAACAATAATTCTATCGGTGGTGCCTTCAAAGTATTGGGTACCATGGAGCTGATTTTTCCACCGCCATTTGCTGCTAACAGTAAATCGTTTCGCATGAGTCTATTTGTCGATGTTGGTAATGTGTTTGCGGACTATGATACTTATGATGAAGGTGAACTACGCGCATCAGCAGGTTTGTCGGTGATCTGGATTTCGCCTCTGGGACCACTTAGCTTAAGTTTTGCATCCCCCATCGAAGAAAAGCCCAACGATCAGGTGGAATCGGTTCAATTTTCTATCGGAAGTGCATTCTTTTAGTGTTTGCATGTGTAAGAGTGATAGAAAGTACTATTTTTTAAATTCGAGAACGTGAAATCAAAGGTGCGTTATGTGTAACAAATTAGTTTCAAAAATCTTTTTTACAATGTTTATGTTTGTATTTAGTAGTCAGGCATTTGCTCAGAGTTCACGGGTCGCTTATGTAAACGTTCAAAAGCTGATCGAAAAATCTGCTCCTGCTGTTGCAGCAAACAAGCGTTTAAAAAATGAGTTTGCGCCTAGAAGTAAAAAATTAATTGCCAAGCAAAAGAGAATCCTGGAGATAGAAAAGAAAATAAAAAATGATGGCATTACGATGAGTAAGGACCAGCTTGGAAAATTTACCAAAGAAAAAAGAGGTTTAATGCGTTCTCTTAAGCGCGATAAAAGTGAGTATCGGGAGGACCTTAGTGTCAGGCAGAATCAGGAGCTAAAAAAGGTTCAGAAGAAAGTGCTTGATGCAATCGTTGATCTGGCCAAAAAAGAAAAATATGATATGGTCTTTAGCCAGGTTGGTGTACTTTACAAAAGTGATGCTATTGATATCACTAGTAAAGTAATTGCCTCTTTAAAATAGAATTTGTTAACCCGATTTCGACTATAAGTGTTTTGAATAGGCCAGATTTGTGAATGTTCGTCTAGCCGATCTTGCCAAGCAAATAAACGCTGATGTTGTTGGTGACGCAGATTGTAAAATTACTAGTGTAGCCGCCTTGACTAAGGCTGCACCAGGTGATATTACATTTTTAACCGATAAAAAATACAGGAAATATCTATCCACTACTAAAGCTTCCGCAGTTATTATTCATCCAACGGATCTGCCTCTTTGTAACAAGCCAGCCATAGTGACAGAAAATGTAGCGGTAGCCTTTGCGCTGATTGCGGCCTATCTACACCCTATCAGTAAAGCGGTTCCCGGTGTACACTCTACGGCAGTTATTGGACTGAATTGTAGTATTGCGGATACTGCGACTATTCATGCAAATTGTGTCATTGGTGATAATGTCACGCTCGGAAATGAAGTGGAAGTAGCCGCTGGTTGTGTCATAGAGTTTGGCTGTAAAATTGGCGATAATACGGTTATACACGCAAATGCAGTCATTAACCATGATGTTATAATAGGCAGAGAAGTGATTATTCATCCAGGTGCTATAATCGGCAGTGATGGATTTGGTATGGCTAACCAGGATGGGAAATGGATAAAAGTACCGCAGTTAGGGACAGTTGTTATTGGTGACAGAGTTGATATTGGCGCAAATACCACTATTGATCGTGGCGCGATCGAAGATACCGTCATCGGTATTGGGGTCAAGCTCGATAATCAAATTCAGGTAGCTCACAATACGCAAATTGGAGAACATACCGCCATTGCCGGTTGTACTGGTATTGCTGGTAGTACTATTATCGGCAAGCATTGTGCGATTGGAGGAATGGTTGCAATAACAGGACATCTGCAAATTGCAGATTATGTTCAGGTAACTGCAAATTCGATGATTGTTAATTCCATTAAGGAATCTGGTTTATATTCATCAGGAATGCCAATACAAAAAAATCGTGACTGGCATAGGGTAAGTGCCAGGTTAAAAAATTTGGATGATCTAGCGAAACGAGTAAAGCAATTGGAAAAACAACTCGAGCTTATCAGAAAATCTTGAATTTTTGTTTAACTATGTATAGACAATAACAATTGAAAGGGTTGGTCAGCATGTCTGAACATTTGATGGATGTATCTGAAATATTAAAACTATTACCGCATAGGTATCCGTTTGCGCTTGTAGACAGGGTATTGGAGTGCGAACCTGGTAAATCAGTCAGGGCACTTAAGAACGTAACCATTAATGAGAATTTTTTCCCAGGTCATTTCCCGGTTCGTCCTATAATGCCTGGTGTGCTTATTATAGAAACCATGGCTCAGGTAGCTGGGATACTCGCCTATAAAACGGTTGATAAGCCAGTAACCGAAAATAGTTTGTTTTATCTGGTTGGTATTGATAAGGCGCGTTTTAAAAAAACCGTTGAGCCAGGAGATCAGATGATTCTCGATGTGGAATTATTAAAACAGCGAAGGAATATTTGGATATTTAATGCAAAAGCGTTAGTCGATGGCAAGGTCGCTGCTAGCGCCGAACTGCTATGTGCCGAACAGGAAATAAAGAGTGATTGATAAAACTGCGATTATTGATGCAAATGCAGAAATCGCGGACGATGTAGAAATAGGGCCTTACACTGTCATTGGTGCCAAGGTAAAAATCGATAGTGGAAGCTGGATTGGGCCACATGTTGTCATTAAGGGTCCAACCACGATCGGAAAAAATAACAAAATATTCCAGTTCTCATCCATCGGTGAAGCACCACAAGACAAAAAATATTTTGATGAAGATACCCAATTAATTATTGGTGACGATAACTTGATTCGCGAGAGTGTCACGATAAACAGGGGAACTGTTCAGGGGGGAAATGTTACCCGTATCGGTTCTAAAAATTGGATCATGGCTTATTGTCATATTGCCCATGATTGCATTGTTGGAAATGATATTGTTTTTGCTAATTGCGCATCGCTGGCGGGACATGTCACTATTAAGGATCATGTAATACTCGGTGGTTTTACCCTGGTCCATCAGTTTGCCAATGTTGGGGAGTATAGTTTTTCAGCTCGCGCCTCAGGTATCATGCGAGATGTACCTCCCTATGTCGTGGTTTCTGGATATTCAGGATCACCGTCTGGAATTAATATTGAAGGTTTAAAGCGTCATCAGTTTAGCGACGCGAAGATTCGTAATATTAAAAATGCTTATAAATTGCTTTATAAATCCAAGCTTAAATTTGATGAAGCGATGGTGGAAATCGAAAAGCTGGCAAAGGGGAATGAGGAGATAGAGGCTTTTTATTCATTTTTAATTGATACAAAGCGGGGTATTGTGCGGTAGGTTAATCACGGAACAGCTATTGGGCGGTAGATTAATCACGGAAAAATACCGTGTGTGATGGGAGTAAAGACATGAAGTTGGTTGAATTATCTGTTAGTGATGTTTCCGATGAGCAATTGGTTCGCTATCGTTTTCAAGCTCGAAACTATGGGGGATTGACGGGAAGACTTTTTATAAACGATGTCGAAATTCATCAGTTTTCACCAGATCAAAGCCTTGTTAGTTGCGATAATATTCAAAATTGGCTAATGCCTGGCGAAAACAAACTGGTTATTTCTATTACCGCTGCACCGGAACATTGTCCCGTTGGCGGACAAAGTTTATATGAGTGCTCGTTACATGGCATGACTCACCCCAGTATTCCTGACGATACTAATTGTCTTTGGGAAGTAAAAATTGATTCTCTAATAGAGCCCCCCCCGGTTAGCCAATATTATTCCTTTGAGTTTACCAGCCTTCAGGTACCCACCAGTTCGCTTTGGAAAAAAGCAGAAGTAATGGAAATACTTGATCCTCATGACCGGGAAAATATTCTGGTATTGCAAAACGCGTTACTTAATGCGTTTGAGGTTGGTGACGTCAAACAGGTGATGGATATCTACCGATATGTTGTCGAAGAAGAAGCATCCATGCGCAATGCCGATGTCAGGGATTCAACGCAAATGGTCGAAGAAGAAATATCGTTTCTTGCCGATCTCAAAAAACAGGGACTGATAGAATTTATTAAAGAGGATGATGTTTATTTTAACCAGCTTGTGGGCAACCGAGTTGTGCAATTATGTTCTGAACGCGGTGGTTCACCACTAACGATTCGATCCAGCGATGGCGAAAATATTCAACTTAACCTTTACGCATCCAGAATAAATGGCGACTGGAATCTTGTTAGAAGGTAGCATTCTAGAATCGTAGCCCGGACTTCGCGAAGCGAACGCCGGGAAAAATATAGTCCCAAATTCAATTAAAACAAGAATTATGTACAAGGAAATCGATAACAAACCAAGACACGAAAGAATATAATGTTCGTTCTCCCGGCGTTCGCTTCGCGAAGTCCGGGCTACTGTACCGAATAATTTCCCCAGAATTTTAGCTTGGATATTTATTATGGCTCAAAAACAAATAGCGCGAATAACGGCTGCCGATTTACTGGTTAACTGCCTGGAAGCAGAAGGCATTGAGTATATCTTTGGCGTGCCAGGCGAAGAGAACGCACATTTTATGGTAGCACTGGAAAAGTCCAAGTCGATTAAATTTATATTGACACGTCACGAGCAAGGCGCGGCATTTATGGCGGAGGTCTATGGCCGCCTTACCGGTCAACCTGCGGTATGCTTGGGAACGTTGGGTCCCGGTGCGACAAATTTGATTACCGGTGTTGCCGATGGAAATATGGATCGCTCACCGATGTTAGTTTTGACCGGTCAAGGTGCGTCTACGCGTTTACACAAAGAATCGCATCAAGTGATGAATGTTGTTTCTATGTTTGAGCCAGTAACGAAATGGGCGCATACCATTATCCACCCGGATACCATACCGGAAGTGACGCGCAAAGCAGTAAGATTGGCAAGAACCGAAAAACCCGGGGCGGTACATCTCGAGTTACCGGAAGATATTGCCCAGTTAAAAACAGTGGCCAAGCCTATCGAACCCAGGCGTTTCCGCCGCCCGGTCGCCGACGAGCAAATATTGGATGTTGCCTTTAAGGCGTTGCAAAGTGCGAAGCGCCCGATTATTATCGCTGGGAATGGCTGTATTCGAAAGCGCGCCAGTGCCATGCTACGCAAGTTTTGTGAAAAAACCGGTATTGGCGTTGCCAGTACCTTTATGGCAAAAGGCGCAGTTGATCTAAACGCCGATTATTGCTTATATACGATTGGGCTACAGTCAAAAGATTTTGTGTCCTGTGCGATCGATGCATCCGATCTAATTATTACCGTCGGATACGATATGGTTGAGTATCATCCGCAACTTTGGAACCAGGATAAAAGCAAACGGATTATCCATATTGATTTTTTGCCCGCTGAAATTGACGAGCACTATCATCCGGAAATAGAAGTCGTCGGTGATTTGGCCCACGCGCTACGGATGTTGATTAAACGAATAGACGAGCATGGCCTGGTTAAATTTGATTTTTCCCAGCAAGCGTCGACCCGCAAACAAATGAGTAAAGAGCTACAGGCTCACAAGAACGACAAGTCGATTGGCAAGATCAAGCCACAAAAAGTCCTTATCGATGTGCGTCAGGTACTTTCTCCACATGATATACTGTTATCGGATGTTGGCGCACACAAAATATGGATTGCGAGACAATACCAGTGTCACGAACCGAATACCTGTCTTATACCGAATGGCTTTTGCTCAATGGGATTTGCGTTGCCAGGTGCGATCGCTGCATCGATTGCTAACCCAAGTAGACGGATACTGGCGATTTGTGGCGACGGTGGCTTCTTGATGAATGTGCAGGAAATGGAAACGGCTAAAAGACTCAATGTGAATATTGTTGTCATGGTTTGGGAAGATAATGCTTATGGCCTAATTGCCTGGAAACAGGAGTCTGAATTTGGAAGACATACGGATCTCGAATTTGGAAATCCAGATTGGCAGCAGTTGGCCAAATCCTTTGGCTGGCATGGCCACCGGGTAGAGAATAGTCAAAACCTTCTTGGTGCACTAGAGGTCGCTTTTCAGGAAAAGGGCCCGAGTTTGATCGCGGTTCCAATCGATTACAGCGAAAACGTAAAGCTGAGCAAGCGATTGGGGAATATCGCCTGCGCAGTATGATTGTGATTTTGTATCAAGCTTTTTTCTGGAAGATAGGATATTGGCAACCGGACGCATCATTGTTTTTGTCAGCTACGGATTTATCTTGTGCCGGCTTATCTTTTGGTTTGGAAATATAGTGGCCTTGAACAAAGTCGACACGCATTTTCTTTAGTACTTTGATAATTTCGATATTTTCTACATATTCCGCTATCGTCTTTTTGCCAACAGAATGTGCGATCTGAACGACAGAGTTTACGATGGCGCGGTCAATGGGGTTTTCGAGAATACCCTGGACAAAAATACCGTCGATTTTAATAAAGTCTACGGGCAAATATTTTAGATGCGAAAATGAGCTAAAACCCTTTCCAAAATCATCCAGTGCAAACTGACAGCCCAATTTACGTAGTTCGTTGATTAGGCGGTTCGCGTCTTCGAGATTTTCAATAGCAGAGCTTTCTGTTACTTCAAATAAGAATAAACGAGGATCAATGCCGTTGGTATTTGCCAATTCTTTAATAAACGACACCAGGTGTTTATCTTTTAATGTCTGTGCAGACAGGTTAATTGACAAGCGATTATCTTGATCATGCGCTTTAAGTTTGACTAACGTTTCTACTGATTTACGGATTACCCATCGATCGATATCGGACATCAGGTTAAAACGTTCGGCGGTTGGTAAAAAAGCGTCCGGAGAGATCAGATTACCATTGGAGTCTGACATACGTAGCAATACTTCGTTGCATTTTATGGTGATATTGGGCGATGTGCTGTCGAAATTAATCAGATAATTGTGTTTAGTATTAATCGTGTTGGTATCGATCGATGCTAAAGAAACGATTGGCTGAAAATACAATATAAATTCATCGTTAGCCAGAGCCTCTTTTATTCGTACGGACCAACCGAGGTCTCTATCCATGGTTGCCTGCGCGTCGTTGTCTTTTACGAATAAATGAATATTATTTCGACCTTTCCCCTTAGCCAGAAAGCAGGCCAAGTCAGCGTTAGACAGGGCCTCGTCGTGAGATTTGGTTTTATGGTTTAGCGGTGCGATTCCAATGCTGCCGTTGACGACATAGGCTTTTCCATTGTGGTTAAAATAGTAATTTTCCAGAACATTGCGATATAGGTTAGCGGTAGAGCAGGCTTGATTTTTACTGGTGTTTTTGAGGATAATAGCAAATTCATCACCACCAATTCGAGCCAGCAAATCATCTTTCGTTAACAGGCCACTTAACTGATTACCGATTTCTATCAGTAGTTTATCACCGGCCGAATGGCCTGCTGTGTCATTTATATATTTGAATCTATCAAGGTCTAGATAAAGCAATGCACTTTGCTGGTCAGTATTTTTTAGACGGGCAATCTCCGATCGAAGTTCTTCCTCGAAGTAGAGGCGATTACCGAGTTTTGTTAATGGGTCGTGGTAAGCTTGCCATTTAAGTTCATCTTCGAGCAGCTTTCGTTCCGTTACGTCACGAAAGGCAATCACCGATCCTTCCGATACGTTGTCAACAATCAATGGAAAGGCAGTACATTCAACGGTGATCAACTCGTCATCAATACGTTTAAATGTTTTTTCTTCTGCGGTTAACTCTTCGGCACTTCCATATATTGTATGCGCTAAATCGGTGTGTTCATGCGTCGGGTATATTTCTTGGGGATCGATAAAAAACAAGGCGGATGGAGATTGGCCAATCAGGTTATCATATATGTTATACCCCAACAAAATTTTTGCCGCTGGATTCATAAAGGTAATCAGATTATCATTGTTAACGCCGTAGACGCCATCGCCCACAGAACTTAAAATACATTCGAATCTTTTGCGCTCTTTTTCGATGGAAGACATGGCATGTTTCATGCGGCTCATTGATTTTATGCGCGCAAGAAAGAGTTCGTTAGCTTCGCTTTTGAACATGCACTCCGAGGCTCCCGCGTCGAGTGAATCTTTAATCACTTTGTCGTGATAAGTGCCGGTGATAATAGCAGTGGTTATATTGGCTGTATTCGGATTATCCCGGAGTAATGCACATAGGCTGTCACCGGTGCCATCGGCCATAAAATAATCAATAATAGCAATATCGTATGTATTTTCGATGGCTTTATCATATCCTTCAGCCACACCGGACGCGGTGTCTGTAATATAACCATTGCTATTTAGAAGTCGGCGAAAATTGACGCGGACGGTAGGAGAATCGTCGACAAAAAGGATTTTTATCGGAGGTCCACCGTCGCTGAGGTCACCGCTGTTTGCATTAATTTCCGGTTTGGGTGTTTGCATTTCTGTGAGTATGTTTACACACTCTATGTGATTTTCCCATAGTATCAGGGCGGTCTGTTTGCGGTGACTGACCCAGTCAAGTTTTGAGGTATCGGCTTCGTGGCTCAATACGATGACATTATAATGGCCATATTGAGGTTCGCTGAGCAGTGCAATAATTTCATCCGCATCGTGGTCAGTGTGGTCTGGCCACCCGAGTACAATGCATTGATAAGGTGATTTTCCATTGTTATCCGTAGCGATTATTTTTTCAAGCGCTTGTATATAGGTGCTACAGGCGGTTACCTTATATTGATGCTTGGTAAACAGTTTTTCGGTAACGTGTCTTAGCGTAGCTGATGTTTCAATTAGCAGAATATGTTGCACGGACTAAAATCCTGAGTAAGTCTAATGATATAATCTAAAACGGCTTAAACGCACAGGTAACTAAATAGGTGCGCTTACTTTCATAACGGCTAATAAGCTTATTTATTAAGCTTCGATTAATAGGTTTTATCAGGATAACGCCGGGTTTGGGCGTTGAATAACCAAGGTTGTGCATGGTTGAAAAAAGGGCTGTTGTTATTTATATTGTATGGTAATTTTGTTGCTTAATCACGTCCTGGGAATGTTGGGACAGAAAACATCGGCGGAGACATGCGTAACTATGAAAGGTGATACCCCCATTACGATATACCTTAAGGATTATAAGGCCCCGGATTACCGGGTGGAAAAGGTCCAACTCACTTTCAATTTAAAGAATAATGGTACTCAGGTATTTTCCCGGCTGACGATTAGCAAAAATCATCACGGCAGCAACCCATTAGTTCTGGATGGAAAAAACCTGGTTCTTAATGCGCTTAGCCTGGACGACAAATCGTTGCGCGAAGGAACAGATTATCAGCTGACTGAGGACGCGTTAAGCATTCACAATTTACCCGATCGATTTGAGCTGATGATAGAAACACAGATCAATCCGGCGGATAATACTTCGTTGGAGGGGCTTTATAAATCTAATAGTATTTATTGTACTCAGTGCGAAGCCGAAGGATTTCGGGCGATTACCTATTATCTGGATCGACCGGATGTGATGGCCAGCTTTACCACAACCATCATTGCCAATAAAGAGGAATGCCCGGTTTTGCTGTCTAATGGCAACCTTATTTCTGCCGGTGAAAATGACGATGGCACGCATTGGGTCACCTGGGAAGACCCGCACAAAAAACCCAGTTATTTATTCGCCTTGGTCGCTGGCGATCTTGAGTATATTCAAGACAAATATATTACCAGCGCCGATAGAGAAGTCGATTTGCGTATCTATGTCGAAGCAGAAAATCTTACCCGCTGCGATCATGCGATGATTTCCCTTAAAAAAGCAATGCAGTGGGACGAGCAGGAATTTGGCCTCGAATATGACCTCGATATTTATATGATTGTGGCGGTAAGCGATTTTAATGCCGGTGCGATGGAGAACAAGGGTTTAAATGTGTTTAATTCGGCCTATGTGCTAGCCAAGCCAGAAACAGCGACCGATGCA
>QILK01000256.1 GCA_003233345.1 Gammaproteobacteria bacterium
ATGCTCGGTCGATCGTACAAAAGCTGACAGCACTGGATATAGGGCTGAATAACGCTTCCCCAACTTAATTAGTAAACTTAACTTAAGAGAAAAAATTATGAGTCGTGCATATAGAATATTAGTATTAGATTCAATCAGGTCACATATTTAAGGCGAGGGCGGTGTTCAGAGTTATGGTCACATTTACGGTCATTGCTATATACACGACCAAGATCAATTTCTAAGTTTAATACAAGAATTATGAGGCAAAAAGATGAAGGCTGATAAATATCGTAAACGAATATTAGGGTCACGGTCAAGAGAACATCTATCGTCACAGTCAAAAAAATGGTATCGATTGTCAAAGTCAAAGGGATATCGATCGTCACAGTCATGTTCAGGGGATAAATTGTTTATCCGTTCATCTATGGAAAGACATTTATATTCGCACAGCTAAATAAAAATTATTGAAAAGAAAGATGAAGCTTAGTAAATTTCATAGACCATGGACATGACTATGATTGGAAGAGGCTGCCCTGGACTAGTTTGCAAACTTAACTTAAGAGAAAGATTATGAGCCGAGCATATCGAATATCAGTATCAGATTCAATCAAGCGGCATATTAAAGTCGAAGACGGTATACAAACAACGTTGGACTTGCTGAACTGGAAGGACTGGGTTTTAAGCGTGACGGTGAGGAGGCCAAGCGCACTGATGAAGATGGTGTTGAGGTCACCGTGGACCTGAAAACGTCAACGATTACGGCACGACTGGCAGCCGAGTCCAATTTGGACATTACCCGTAAAAAAAATGCCACCATCGAAGAGGAATACCTGGATGGCGCTGAAGCTGAACTTAAGAAAAAACTAAAACAGGAACTTGAGAAGGAAGCTGACTCAGAGCAGGATAAGTTGCGCGAGGAAGTGACTGAGCAACTAAAGAAAAAATTGCAGGATCTGCAACTGGAAATGGATAAGGTGATTAACAAAACCACTGCCGCTGCTTTAAAAGAAAAAGCCGCGCAACTTGGCGAGATTGAAGAAATCAGCGAGGATGATTCCGGCTCGTTGACGATCAAGGTTCGGGTATGATTAAAGAAACTGATTTACCCGTAGAAGTATCTGTTTTTGATTCTGTCGAGCTCGCCTATCCGCAGGAAATCAGCGGCAGTTTTGATGCGTTAAAGCGTAATCTGCCGGTATTGATCGAGTGCGACAAGGAGCTTGCCCCCTATTTGTATAAATGCTTGCGCGACCGTATAAAAGAAGAAGGAAAGCGTTGTATTTATCTCGATGGCCGCGCTAGCGGCAACGAAGGGGCGATGCCTGCGGGTATGATGAGTACGATGATTTCGCAGTTGCGTGATGCGGTGCGCGGGTCGGTTGAAGAAATTTTGATCGTGATGCCACACCTGGATTTATTAACGACTTCCAGCGGCGGTCTCTCTACTGAAGCACGTGAGGTAGTCGCCTTGATGTATGAGAATCCCAATGTACTCTGGTTAGCATTTAAGGACCATAGTTTTAGCCTACCCCAGGTGATCGAAGATTTGTTTTCTCATCGTGAAAGTATCGTCGGTATTCCACGCGACCGGTTAAGGCATCTGGTCACCCAGCGTGAAAGCCGAAAGTTTGGCCGCGAATTTGATATCTTTATGTTATATAAGTATGTTTCGGGTATTAACAGTGTACGTTTACGCCATTTATTATCGAGTATTGTCGGCGAAGACTATCCGCAAGATACCAAACCTGCTTATGACCAGTTACGTAATGCCACCCTGGTTGGAAAACTGACCATCCCCGATATCGATCTGGACAAGGATATTGGTGGTTATAAAATTGTTAAAGAGCGTCTACAGAATGAAATACTCAGTATCCTCGCCAAAAAGGACCAGGAAACTGATGTTAATGTTATCCAACGCATGGAATCGCTTATTCCCCGGGGTATGATTTTCTGGGGACCTCCGGGTACCGGGAAAACCCTGTTTGCCAAAGCGATGGCAACGGAATTAGGCGCGGCGGTCATTGTGGTTAGTGGTCCGGAATTAAAAAGCCGTTGGGTTGGCGAAAGTGAACAACGTATTCGTCAAATATTTACCCAGGCACGCGCTTGTGCGCCTTCGATTATTATTTTTGACGAGCTGGATTCATTTGCGACCGCACGCGGAACTTATACCGGTTCGGGTGCTGAACATTCGATGGTTAACCAACTATTAACCGAGATGGATGGCTTTCGCGATAATGAGATGGTGTTTATCGTTGGAACCACTAACTTTGTTGAATCGTTGGACCAGGCTTTGTTAAGACCTGGACGTTTTGAGTTTCATTTAAAGATTCCCTATCCACGGTCAGAAGATCGACGAGCCATTTTTGAAATATATAATAAGAACCTGGATCTGGACATGAATGAGGCCGCACTGGATTACGTGGTCAAACGCACCGCAGATTTTGTTGAAGGCACCAACATGCCTTATACCGGCGACCATATACAGGCACTTTGCCGTGCGATTGCCAGAAGACGTATACGTGAACAGCTTTCCGGGCAGACCACGATCGATGATATTGAAACGTCAATGACAGAGTACCTGAATCGTCCTGAATTGACAGCGGCCGAGGAAAAAATAGTGGCAACGCATGAATGTGGGCACGCGATCTGTTCATTGCATTGTGAGCATTCACCACAAATTGACAGGATTTCAATACAAGGTGATTTGGCCGGATCACTGGGGTTTGTCGCCTATGCAGACCCGGCACACCGTTATGTCACCACGCGTGGTGCTTTGCTCGATAGTATTTGTACCCTGTTCGGCGGCCGCGAAGCGGAAAAACTGTTCTTGGATGACATGTCGATTGGTTCGGCACGTGATCTGGAAATGGCGACCTCTATTGCCCGCGCCCTGGTCGAAGAATTTGGAATGGGCCCTGAGGAAATTGATAAACGTTCCTATATTCAAGATAACAAGGATGCACCCGGTCTATCAGATGATACTCGGGAAAAACTCGAGCAGGCGATCCAGAATATTCTTAAAGAGCAATGCCAGCGTGCCAAAGACATCATTTCAGATCATAAAGATGAATTAATGATATTAAGGGATCTTTTATTGGAAAAGAAAATTATCGACGGCAATACTTTCAGAGACGCGTTGGTGAGAACAGACAAAAAAGATCAACAGCAATCGCCCCGGCAGAAGGAAAATGCATAGTGGTAAGTTTATATATAATGGCCAACGCTTTAGTCTTTTTTTCGCCTATTAAACCAGGGGGAAGCTGAAAATATCTCCAAAAAACGGGTATTTAATTGCATTTTGTGAAAGGGTTGCAATACAATCCTGATAGGGGCAAAAGATATTTGCTTTAGCGTGGTGACCTTTATAGGGTATATTGTGGGTTATAAACAGGGGTTCAATGGATTAAAAATTATGAAAAAAATTAAGGAAGAATATCGACGTTTTATAGCCAAACTGCGTGCCGGTAGTTCATTGGATGATGTTCAGTTTTTAGCGCGATCAGAAACCGAAATGACTGAGGATGACGTTGAACCTGTAGAAAATGTGGATGTGGGGATGCTTACCCAGGACGAAGCGAAAAAGGTGTTTAATAAATGGACTGAGGTTACTAAGTGCAAATAAATAATATGCCAACGTATGCGGCTATTCGTGGTTTCGAAAGCGCCCAAGATAAGGGCGAGTCCACAATTGACTTTTTATTCGCGATTGGATTAATTTTTAACAGAGCTGGTAAGTAGCGGAGACAATCAATGCCCAGAATAACCATCAGACTAATCGTCAACCCGGAGACGCGCAAGCGTGATGTTGTCATTGACTATGAGAGTGATCAGGATGCGATGGCGATGGAGCATGAAGATGATCATGGCAAGATTGTTGATCAGCTTATCGAGGGTGGTGCGTTAAATGCAGCAGAACTCGGAAAAATTATCGTTAACCGTGACAATCAGCAACAGCAGCCAGTTGAGCTTGATGAAAGTAATACGCAGGAAGAAAGAAAATCATTGGAAAATGATAACTGAAGTACGTTTTACTGAAATACATTTTAACCAGGCAATTAGATTTGACCCCAGAATATAATAAATAAGACATGCATAGTTTTCAATTTAAAAACCAAAATGAATTATTAATCGCGCTGAATTCAGAAATGATTCCTATGGCTGTGCAGGAAATGCCGGTCAAGTACCGTCGTAATAACAAGGGTGTTATTAATGTGTTGACGGATCAGTCGTTTAAACGTGCGCAGATCAATGAGTTAAAAAAAGCCGGGCTCACGTGTCTCGGCAAACAGGATGCAAAATTATTCCAGTCGGTGAATCACTGGGCAGAGATCATTCAGCCGATTGCGCTGGCTAGCGAGGTCGATTGCTCGGCAACCGTTTTGTTTTTAATTGCCGATGCGAAAAATTTGTATTCGCTTGCCGGTGAGCTACTGAGGCTGGGCTGCGACCGACAGTCGTTCTGTTTTTTATCGAATTCGCAAGCGATGTTACGGGCAATACAACCACCCTATTACAGTGTGATGAAAGCGTTGGATAAGATCAATGGCCTGGGTGCCTATTTAGCCAGTCCGGTTGGGCAGGACGAGCTCTGGACTGAGCTGGGTTACGAGCATGCATTGACGCAACATATCAAGATACCGGAGCAGTCTCTGGGTTTGATCAGTGCCAACGGGGATTGGCAATATTTGCCCAATGGCAAATGGATCAGTATTTATGATGCGATGCAAGTTGAACTGCCAGGTGAGTTGCATAAACAGGAAGCCATCGATTTTTCCAGACATTTTATTGTCAAGCTCAAACTTGTATTCGCAGCGAGAACCACCTCGCCAACGTTATGGGTCATTAAAAAAGATGCGATCAATATGACGGAAAATCTGGTTAGACACTTGCCCGAAAAAGATATCAATCAGTTATTGTTTACCGTTTGTGGCGATGTGGATCACCCGATCGTTATTCTTAAGTCCAGACCGAGCCAGGGTCACGCACCTGTTTTAGAGATTACTGGTGAAAGCTGTTCAAACTGGATGGATATCGAAAATTTATTTTTGCCTTATGATGCCATCATTGAACCGCCCTTGCGACGTGAAAAAATCAAGGAACTACTGGCCAATGACCCGGATAGCCTGACAATCCTTAGTCCGGCTAACAGCGATCAGGATGCTGCCATGGTGGGTGTTGAAGTAGATAGAATTAGCCACAGTGCATTTTCTCCTCTCGATGAATGGGTGGATTATATTGTTCATTCAGAACATAAAAATCTGCAACCTTGGATCAGGGCCGTTAATTTTGAATTTGATCGTTTTGAATCGACAGGGTTGGAATGGACCGATAAAAAACCACAAGCTAAACAGGAAAGGACTAAAGCCCGGGCAAACCGGTCAGAGACGCCTGTTGACCCGTTAGGCCAGCAAAATACTAGAGATAGCCAAAGGCAGGCGGGACTTAAGCCCGAATTAGCATCCCCGGAATTTGACTGGGATGCACAAATTAATGGAAGTCAGGAAACTTCGGCGGATGAATCGGCACTGGCGGAGATCGAACGTCGTTTTCTCGATGCTGATAGTCCCGCAGATGATCCGGACCGCCTAAACATGTGGCACCAAATGGCGCTCTATAATTATCGACTCGGCAAGCATCGTGACGCGGCACTGTGCTGGGTCAGGGCGGCTTGGAATAATGAAGCGCGTAGTGCAGAATTATTACAGCAGTGGTCCGATTGCGAACTGGCTTCTGTCAAGCAGCCCGGAAAAGATAATCGCGTGTTTATTGACGAGATGATGAAAGTCGATGCGCCGAGTATTCACCAATTAAGAGCCGTTGCAACAATGGTGATATGTAATCCCGAGATTTATACCGATAGTATTAATGAGATTAAATTATGGTTTGATACCTATGATACGGTATTGGATCTGCGAACATTTTGGTTAGTGCGCACGACCTTGTCCCGATTAATGGGCAATGACCACTTGCAGTTGGCGCACGCTCGTGATCGCATATTACTTAGACTTTGCAACGGTCTTTCACTGGATCAGGATGTACCCAGTTTTTTACGCTATTGCGGTAGCGAAACGGCGGACACCGATTCGACAACCGTTAACCGTTTGCAGGAACAACTAGAAGTCTTGTTAGGCTATTACGAGTCGACACAACGCAATATGTCACCGTTGGAAGCGCCAGCGATATTAACGTCTGCCTATATCAGATTAATTTTTGCCTGGGGATTTGCTCGACTGAGTCATCATGACCGGGCCAATGAGCTGTTAGCCCAGGCCAGCAGTCAATTACCCAAGGATGATCCCGTGCATACCTTCCTAAAAGAAAATTATACACTGCGTGTCCAGCATGCGTTGCAGGGACTGCCGATGGAGACACCTATCAGCGCCGAGTTGTCGCGCCAACTTATTCCACTGGAAGCTTTTTTACGCTATAAGGTCGATCGTTTGCGGCAGGTGTCATGTATTCTTGAGGTACAGGAGCGACTAGATCCAGTCGCCGGGTTTCAACTTGGTGGCGAAGACCCACGCGGCAGCGAATTTGCTGAACTAAGAGGAATGGAAGATACTGAGCAACTGAGAATACGTATCAGCTATATCACCGAACAGGCGATATCGACCGCGACTGACCTTGAGCATAAAGTGCGTTTGCTTGATGGCGTTATGGATTTTTTTCCATTACTAGGTGAGTCGGTTGCTATCCCGAATTTACGACTTATTATTAATCATTTGGATGAAATTCCGGCTTTGCAACGTTGTGTCCTGCTCGAAGAAGCGTTGATGATGTCTGGTTATTTTGGTCGTGGCGATATGGTTCGAGAGTTGGTTGCCCGTCTTGAAGCGAGTTTGGTAGAGTTATCTGGTAGCGATCTATTGCAGATGGCGAAGACGTTGTCGGTTTGCCTGTCTAGTTTACGCCGCGTGGGTTTGACGCAAGAGGCAGTGCATATACTGGAAACAGTTTTTGAATCAATCGCTGGTGATGATGTGAGTGCGGTGATCGCGCGATTACAGGTCGTGACCGGGCTTGCGGAACTAGACCAAACTGCTAGATTTCAGGAGGTTTTTGCCATGGGTGAGCGGGCATTGGCTATGAATATGCGTGATTTGATCCTGAACGATAGATTGGAAGTCATCAAAGCCATGGCCAGTGCCAGTAGTCATTTACCCTTGGCTGATGCGATTGCGCAGTTGCAAAGTCTTGCTAGACAGCTTCCGCAAATAACCGATAGCTTTAACACCAATAGTCATTTTTGTCTGTCGGTGTTGCAATTTATGGAATCACTTGTTTTTGGTTTTGCCGGGGACAAGTTGTCGTTGGGTGAGCTGGGTCGTAAGTGGTTGGCTGAGGACGAATATCTGATTCGAAGAAGAATACAGATAGATGTACAACATATGCAAAATGCTTGATGAGGAAAAGATGACAGAATTAGGTAAAGGTGAGTCGGTTGAGAAATTTGAGCAGACTTTGGATCAATTGACGCTCGAGCAATTATCGAAAGAATCGCAGAAAATACGTAAGCGAATAAATAATTTCCGTTTGGCTTTGGGTCGCTATTTTATCGACCGACAAAATCAGATCGATTTAATGACGGTGTGCGCCGTTGCCCAGGAACCGTTGTTGTTAGTGGGCCCGCCCGGTACCGCCAAATCCGATTTAATACTGAAGTTCAAAGATGCGTTGAGTATTAGCGATGAAGACTATTTTGAGTATATGTTAACCCGCTTTACAGAGCCCTCAGAAGTTATTGGTCCTATCGATATCAATCAATTGCGCGAAGGAAAATATATTCGCCGTGACAAGGGCAAGCTCCCAACCGGCCGCCTGGTTTTTCTGGATGAGATATTCAAGTCTAATTCTGCGATTTTAAACAGTTTATTGACTATTATTAATGAACGAAAATTTTACCAGGATGGTGAGGCAGTCCCGGTAAAGTTAAAGATATTGTTTGCGGCCGCCAACGAAATCCCCGAGCACAGTGAGTTGCTGGCATTGAAAGACAGATTTTGTCTTAAGACCTCTTGCCAGTCGGTACAGGAACGCTATTTTGTCGAATTGCTCGATGCGGGCTTGGAAGCACATACACAGCGAGACTTAAACCAAAAACCCTGGGTCGAAGGCCACGCGTCACTGGTGGATTTTCTTAAAGCGCATCGATATTTGACGTTACTGTTGAGTAAAAAGGAAACCGATATAGAAGGCAATATTATTCGTGACCGGCATTTGTTTTTTAAAGATGAGTTGCTAACGGAGATGCGCCGTTTGATCAAAACGTTGGTACGCGAGGATAATATTTTTATCAGTGATAGAAAAATAATAAAGCTTTATCGACTGCTTCGAACCCGTGCCTGGATATTTCACGGTGGCGCAGTCGAGCGCCAGGATCTGGTGCTGCTATCCTATCTTGGCGAAACCCTTGAAGAAATAGAGTTGCTTGAGGAAAAGGTGCCGAAACTACTCGGTTTAGAATAACGTACAGTTTGGTCATGCCGCATGGTAAGTGAAATAAGAGATCAATCGGAAGCGAATAACTGGTTCTATGCTGGGCTATGGCTAAAACGGGTAGAGACAGATTCGCCAGAAAACATTGCTTGCATATTGCCGTGGCTGCGCAGCTATTTAAGTCAAATGATCCTGATGCCACCGGTGGGTGTTATTGCTGATATTGGATTTTTGTTAACCGGTTCGCATCTCGAATTTACGCCGCTAAAAATAGACAATCTCGAACTTAAAAAAGCCATCCAGTCCTATGAGGATGACTTTCTTGGCAGACTCATTGCTGACAGACATTTTACCGCAGTCACTGATGCATTGGCACGACTTGACACCGAGTATCAACACGAGGCGGTGGCTTTTATCGTTGAAAATCTATTAGCCAGAATTGGTTTTTCCAGGTCGGTTACCATTAACCCTGCTATTCCTCGCGCTATTATTCAGTTGCCGGTTGATGAGATTCTCCAGGAAGAGCTGGCAGTCATCAATCAACTGGAAAATGACGAAATCAATGTGCATCGACTGGTTGAGGCTTATTCGCAGCTATCAAAAAAGGCTCGCCATACCGGTGCCATGCTTACCGACAATGATGTATTGACGATCGAAAATTTACCCCTGTTAAGAAATATGTCGCAGCGTACCATGTTTAAACAGGTAATCGATGCGGCGGAAAAAATTGAGTTGAGTATGCCCAAGAGAATGCGCCACCATTCCAGTCGCGAAGGCAGGACGACGACAAAAATTCAGGACGATAGCGCCTATCCTACAGGCGGTTTTTCGTCAATTAGTAACTCGGGTGTATTTGAGAATCTGGTTAGCTCAGAGCTTATTTATATGGAGGACTCCGATCAATTTGATTTATTCGATGTTAGATACACCGAAGGCGATCTGCTTTATTATGCCCGCGATGACAGCGTGTTTTTTCGGACGCAACGAAACTACTGGTTTATTTTACATTCGAATCTGCACAACGCCAGAGTAAAAGATATTGAGCTTCCATGGCAAAGGCTGATTATTGTAATGGGATCGCTTGTCTGTCTGATCAGAAAACTGGTTGACTGGTTATCGGATGATACGCTGGCATTCAAAGTGGTCTTTATTAATGACAAAAATACAACAACCCCCTATTCAGAAGAACTTAATTTGTGCCAGCTATTTTTTCGGGAGTGGATTGAGCAGGGAGTGATGGAGATCATCTCGACGCAACAGTCGATAAACGAAGAAGATCACGAAGACGATTTGTTCGTGCATTTTTGTAGTCAAATACCCGCGCAGTTGGATAGTCAAACGGCAATCGTGTTCGATGTGCAAAATCAGCATCCAGCGTTGAGTATTTTTGGAAAATCAAACCAATTAATATTGGGCGATAGTAAATTGTGGCCGAGTTGGACTGGTAGCGTTCGAAATCTGTTGCAGCAATTGGTTTAGAGACAAACAATGACTCTGGATATGAACAAGATTGTTGCGACCCACCATATATTATTTATCACGCTGGACGCATTAAGATATGACGTCGCCAGCCAGGCGTTTAATAAGGGGTTGTTAACAAACTTCTCAGCCATTCTTCCAGCTGAGGGATGGGAAGAGCGCCATACACCGGGAAATTTCACCTTTTCTGCGCACCAGGCTTTTTTCGCCGGATTTTTGCCGACGCCTGTTGATAATGCACGCGCCTCAAGATTATTTGCAACCCGTTTTTCGGGCAGTGAAACGACTACCGCGACTACCTTTGTCTTTGACCAGCCGGATATTATTAGTGGGTTTAAGGCCGAGGGTTTTCATACACTCTGTATTGGTGGTGTCGGTTTTTTTAATGGCCAATCTGCCCTGGGCCAAGTGTTACCCGGATTATTCGAGCAAAGTTATTGGCAGCATTCATTCGGGGTAACCGACCGGGATTCTGCCCGTAATCAGTTTTCCTTTGCGGGCAGTAAAATTCGCGAACTTGGCGCGCATGGAAAGACTTTTTTATTTATAAATATTTCTGCAATACACCAGCCTAACTATCATTATTTACGTGCATCGGGGCCAGATGATCTGTCGACACACGAGGCGGCATTGCTTGACGTTGATAAAAATTTACCGTTGCTGCTGGATGCTTATAAGGAAGTAGGACCTGTCTTTGGCATTATTTGCGCAGACCATGGCACCGCTTATGGTGAAGGTGGTTTTCATGGGCATCGCCTTAATCATCCAACTGTTCTAAATATACCCTATATGCAGTTTAGTCAATGAAGTTGGAAACATTTATCGCACAAAATGCCTATTTAGCCTATAGCTATTCCTATCCGCATAAAAATAGCTACCGCGAATTTTCTTCGGCTATTCCATTATCACAAGTTTGGGAAAATGAAGATAAATCTGCTTTGTTTTTATATTTGCATATCCCATTTTGCGAAATGCGCTGTGGATTTTGTAATTTATTTACCATCGCTAATCCTAAAACGGATCTTCAGGAGCAGTATACACAGGCGCTGCTAA
>QILK01000165.1 GCA_003233345.1 Gammaproteobacteria bacterium
AATGTTGTTCTCAATACCGCTTTTGGCGTTGCCACCATCGCGGTAGACACCCATATTTTTCGGGTAGCAAACAGAATTAATATCGCACCCGGAAAAAATGTATTGGCAGTAGAGAAAAAATTACTTAAAGTAATCAGTGATAAACACATGCTCAACGCCCATCACTGGCTGATACTACACGGTCGATATACCTGCATCGCCCGCAAACCCAGATGCGGTTCTTGCATTATCGAAGATTTATGTGAATATAAAGACAAAAAAATCGAGTAGAGCACTATGTTATTTTCAAATGACCGCAATGCCATGCGCCAGTTTTTTAAAGATGCCTGGCAAAAAAAAATACAATCACAACCATTAACCGCACTTGAGACTATCGTATCCTCTGTCATCGCGTTACACCCGGAATACCACAAGCTGATAGAAAACAATAATGACAATCTTGACGCAGATTATTCTCCTGAATCCGGCATGAGCAATCCGTTCCTGCATATGGGGATGCATATCTCATTACAAGAACAGATGCAAACCGATCGCCCTGCCGGGATAAGAACAGTCTACCAAACGCTGATGAAAACAGTACAGGACGCTCACGAAGTCGAGCATAGGATGATCGAGTGTCTGGCAACAGCGCTCTGGGAAGCCCAGTCTAAAAATGAAATGCCGGACGAAAACCGATACTTGCATTGCTTGCAAGCGCTTATTCGATAAAACCACCTACAGCGGTATATTCCCAATCATCCGTGCTACAACTCTGTTTTAAATAAAGCGAATATATTTTTCCAATGACCATATTTTTATGCGTGTTACTATCATAGCTATGTTCTGCTCTATAAGAAGAATAAAAGCCCTGCCCCCAAAAAAGTCAGGGGGTTGAACAGCCGATCAGCTCTCTTTTACCCCTAATCACGGTGAGCCCTTACTGAATTTCGCCTCTTTTGTTTCACTCTTTGTGTACTTTAGGGCTCATTATCTCGGGGTCGCGGGCAAAAAAAACGTAACTGAAAAGGAAAGCTCAATACCCACTGGCGTATCGGTGCATAAGGCAAAACTTCATCGACCAAAAGCGCTGCGCTTTCCACCCTACGAGCAGCCCCACAGCTGGGACAGAAACCTCGGCGTTTGCAACTGAACGCCACCAGATGTTCTGCATGACAAGTTTCACAATACACCCGCAGGAAACCATGCTCAAGACGACTACAATTGAGGCTTTCCTCGAATTCACGTTGCACATAACCTGGCAAAGTCGTCCCTTGGGCTGCCAGTTGAGTAATAAATGCCGGGTAATAGAGAAAAGCCTATCGAATTAAACACGCTAAGCTTCTATTGGAGGAACTAAAAAAATGGGCTGATACACAGATCAATCTACAAGTCAGGGTTTTGGAAAAAGCAATGAGGTCTGATGCTTACCTTAGCACTACCCCTGCACTATAATGTACGTTCACGTGAATTTGGTCCTATCTAAACGGTGAAAATATCGTAGCAGACAGCTTTTGAGTTTCATTTTCGGTGCGGCAATGATCACAAACGTCTTTAAGTTCTTCGTGTAAAGCACTCATCTTGTCAGTAGACTTTTGTTTCGGGAGTCCAATTACTTATCTGAGTCAGACACAAGCATTTCAGGACAAAGGGGCTTTCTTAAGTAGCTTTTCGAGAACCTCTTTTGCCCATGATCTGTTAACTGCATCAGGATCATTTGTTGAAATCTTGCGTAACAGACTTGCCGTGCTTTTATCTTTTGCTCTATCAAACGCGCCTATTGCAACGCGTCGAAGCATGGCAGATTTGTGTGAGGCGAAGGTTTTGAACAAGTGTTTGTATTTAGTGTATTCGAGGCGAATGAGTTTCTTGGCCGCCTGGTTTCGATAGTATTTAAAATCAATAGTCGAATTTCGGATTCTTGGTGTAGGTTCTCTTTGTAAGAGTTGAATGTAAAAATTGATGGCTTCTTTTTTTGTTTTTGCATAATAAGCCTTGTCAATTAACTCTATATTGATTGACTGCTCCTGAAGTATTTTAGAGTCTTTTTTGCTTTTGTCTTGTGCGAGCTTTATTGACTTAAGTACTTGCTCCTTGTAATCACTGATTATCTTTTTTGAATCGGGACTTGGTTTTGAATAGGCTTCTAGCAATCGAATTACATTATTGTGGTTGCTTTTTTTTGCAAGGTCTAGCGCTGTAAAATTGCTGTTGTCTTTAGCACCCCTATTTGCGCCATTTGCTAACAATAGTGACACAGCTTCAACATTACCGTTAGACGCTGCCAAGTGCAACGGAGTTAATTTTAACTTCGCGGTTGTTGATTCGATTTTTGCGCCATGTTTAAGTAACAGATAAACAAAGTAGGGAGACTTGGTGCAAGCGTAGTGCAAGAAAGTGCCTGGGTCTTCAAGTTGTTCCTTCACTTTTATATTTACGTTTACTTTGTTTCGTAATAATAATTTTATAATTTCTACTTGTTGCTGTGCCATTGCCCAAAAAAGTGCGCTTCTTCCGGACTTATCTGTCTGGTTTATTTTTGCGCCGTGTTTCAGAAGTAATTTAACCGTGTGGTAGTCCCATTGATAGGCTGCAGCTTGTAAAGCGGTTTGCCCGTATTTATTGGCGTAATTTACATTGGCACCGTACTTGAGTAATAGTTTTACGGTGCGGACATCACGATAAAGGGCCGCAATCATAAGAGCCGTGTCACTATTTAATTTTCCGAGTCTAACGACTTTGGCTTCGATATTTGCACCTTGCTTAAGCAAGGATTGAACCTGGTCCAAATTAGTAAACTTTCTTACTGCACGATGTAATGCCGTAAAGCCTTTGCTATCAAGTACATCGATCTTGTTGACATTAGGTTGCTTGCTAGACTTGCTGCCTGGCTTCGGTTTTCTATCCTCTGCAAAAACGGCTACATTAGCCACAAGGCAAAACTGAATCAATAGGATATAAGCCCAGCTGTAATTATGACGATGATGATTCATATACTATTCCAATTAATATTTTCTTTACAACACCATTATCTAGTCCCAAAAGGCAAAATAGAGAAAGCATTCTGTTTTGTTATTATCCATTTTTAGATAACTCACGTCTAGTTATCAAATGAATCGATGCAATTAGATTGTAAGCGTCCAGGGGGCTGAGTTACTACAGCTTACCTTATTATCTAGCTCCAAATTTAATCAATATTTTCTCCATCTTTTTCAAATCTATAATTGCTTCTTTAAGCCCTGCCATGCCTACCAATACACCTAGGTGGACAAAAAAATACTCCAGCCAAAGTGGACAGACGTAACTATGATGAATAAGACGACGACGCATGTCTAAGGAATGACCAAGACATAGAGTTGCTGCGGCAAACACCAGAAAAACCAGCAACACACTCCAGGAAAATGCCAATACTCCACCAACAATTGCAGTATTTGTATGAAACCAGTACCAAATCTATTTCACAGGAGCCCAGACAACATTTCCACTCTGCTTTATAAGAACCTCTAATATTCATAATCGCTTTAATATTCATACAATAACTAAAAAGGCAGAAATATTATGTTCATACAATAGTGGTGTCGATAATGTACTATTACAACAAATCCGGGACATCTATTTTTTATTCCCAGAAAAATAAGTTAGGAAGCAAATAGGTGCCCCGCATTACCGCTATTGTTTTTTACGAATTTCCTGCAACGCCTCATTCATTTTAAACATAACGAGCATAAGTTCGCACCAAACTCTAACCAAAAAAGCGCCGATACAAATAGCTATTAGCCCAAAAATAAAACCGGAAAATGTTATACCTCCCCCAAATATTGAGTTTAAACCTCCTAAAAGTACCATTGCGAGTAACACCCAATAAACCACGTTGATAAATATCGGAGTCAGCATCTTGTCAAAAAACAGTACGTCACTCATTTTCATTTAGCCTTCCTTTTCGTTTTTTTAATAGGTTGATTAATGCGCAATTAAACTTTAAAGCCGCATCACAATACTTTATCGCCAATATTACTGAAAAACAATCCCTGACACCCTGAATTTCCTATATATATAGGACATAGATCACATGCAGGGCTAATCGCGACGACTATTTTATCCAACAAAGTAAACATTAGCTGAAGCAGATATTCAACTGTATGATAAACGAGACCCAAGGCTGAAGGCTCCCCACGAATTTATGTTTTTTAAGTAATTGCTTAGTGAGTCAGAAACGCTTAAGAATTACTGAAAAAATATATTTAAAGAAGGATTAACTAGCACTTTATTTTTTTGTAACACTACCGATTTGGGTGCAGGTAGAAAAAACATCAAGATCTGAATTATAGATTTTTGTTTTAATACGCATCATGCCGATTATAGTATGAAATAAATGATCATGCTCATAGCGGTTGTTCTTTAGCATACTTAAGCACAAGCGATCGATTTTATGGCTACGGACAAACCCTTGTGAAAACCAGACCAGAAACGGTATATGTGTTTGTTCCATAGGCGCAATGGCATAGGGTATTCCATGTAAATATATACCATTTTCTCCAAGAGATTCGCCATGATCAGACATGTAGATCATAGCCGTATTATATTTTCGGCTATTATTTTTCAATAAAGTAATAACATTTTCGAGAATGTAGTCGGTATATAATATTGTATTATCATACACATTAATCAGTTGCTCATCAGTGCATTTCTGCAATTGATTTGTCGCACACACAGGCGTGAATTTCTCAAATTGCTTTGGATACCTGCGATAGTAAGTAGGCCCATGACTACCATTTTGATGCAAAACAATGACCGCATCGGTTTTGAGTGCATCAATATGCTGCTGTAAGTTATATAGCAATACGGCATCAAAACATTCACCTGACTTGCATACGCCTTTGAGTTTCGCGTTCGACATGTCCTGATACTTTACTCGTTTACATACTCCTTTACACCCCGTATTATTTTCTCTCCAAAACACGCTAATTCCAGCGTGAGATAATACATCAAGAAGATTTTCATACGCTTTACCCCTATAATCAGAGTAAGCCTTACGGTCAAATTTGGAAAACATACAAGGCAATGATACAGCCGTGGCAGTCCCGCACGAATGGGCATTGTTAAAATAAATAATATCTTTTTGTGTCAACAAAGGGTTTGTTTTCCTTTTGTACCCATTCAAAGAAAAACTAGCGGCTCTGGCCGTTTCACCAACAACCAATATAACAAGATTTTTTTTAACTTTATCTGCAGATGCTCTAACACCTGCATCATCTCCTATCACTTGGATTTGTTTTATTTCACGAGACTGAAACTTAATTTGTGAACTAACCGCATGCAAATAATTCACTGGATTAATTAGATTGCGTAAATATCGATTATTTCTGGCAAGTGATGAATATTCTTTATAAAACGGGAAAACACAAATGACAATTACCGTCAAACACACTACAGCGACAAAAATATTTGTTATAAATTGTTTTAAAATAGGTTTGTATAAAATCTCGATACGCAAAACCAATAATGAAGGAACGACACCGAAAGCAATTAAATATAAAAAAGTCTTTAAGCTAATCAGCTCCAAAGCCTCCTGTGTATCGGTACCCGCGATATTTTGCACCATGGTTTTGTCTATCATGATACCGTAAGTATCCATAAAATAACTTACAACGGAAGAAACCACCAGGGTAACAATAACAACTGGCTTTAACAAATATCTGAAGTTTACAAAATTAACAAAAAGATAGACCAAAGACACCAACGTAAAAAAGATAGACACAACAAAAATAGCATCTATGATAGAAACACTATTAACTATTTTGAGTACAGCGCTCCAAAATGAAAAATTGGCAAAGACCACTAAAAAAATAGCTACGATTAACGCTAATAGACTGGAGTTCAGTTTATAACGACGAGTTAAAATTGATATTTTGTTCATGGGGCTTGTCTAATTAATTTAATAACGCACAGCCTAACCGATATTTTACTAATTCAATAATTACAATTTGGTAATTTAATTGAAACCAGAAATATTATTTTAAGCAAATGACGAGACGATAATGTACTACTTCTACAACGAATCTGGGGGCCCTACTTTTCATTTTAAAAAAAGAGAAATAAACATCGAAAAATAAACCGGCCAGAACTACCAGCACAAGTAATATCCGATAAACCGAATTGATATAAAATAACAAATACCAAATTTCGGTACTTTTTCACATTTCTATAATTAATCAACCTCGCACTTCGATAAAGACTATAAAAAAGTTTGCAATACTCCTCTTATTTGTTACTATTATAAAACCGACTGCGCATCGGTATTTACCAGATAATATTTTCGACGATATTTTCCTGAATAAATTAGACGTTTTATAACTGACGAGGCAATTATGAAAAAATTAATGGCATTTGCACTAATATCGCTTTTTCTATTGGCACTGGGCGGCTGTTACGGTGACCGGGAAGATAGCGGTGGCGGCCGTGACCATGGTTCTCATTCACATTAAATTTAAAAGCTTTTACGTTTACGATATTAGCTTTAACAAACAGTAATTTTAAGAGTACACCTATGATAGAGATAATTCCAAACTGGCATCCAATCCTGGTTCATTTTACCGTCGCGCTATTTACGATATCTATCGTATTGTTTTCGTTAGCCTCTTTTACTAAAGCAGGAAATTTGCGTCAACAGTGGTTAAATGTTGCTTATTGGAATTTATGGATCGGGGTGTTACTGACTATTGGAACATTAACTTTCGGTTGGATCGCTTATAACACAGTCACTCATGATACACCGTCCCATATTAAGATGACTACCCATCGAAATTGGGCCTTTATTGCTTCTGGGTTATTTGCGGTTCTTTTTTTATGGTCACTATTCATTCACAAAAAAGCAAAAACCGGGCTACTTTTTGTCCTGGCAGGTTTGATTTCTGTTGGCACATTAGGCGTGACTGCCTGGTATGGTGGCGAGATTGTATATCGCCATGGCCTCGGGGTAATGGCTTTACCTAAGGCTTCCGACCACACCCACGCTAAAGGCACACCCGCCCATTCACATAGCAATAAAGACAAACCTAGTCATGGTACTGGGTCACATGAAAAACCGGGAGCAAAAACAACCGGGCATTCACATGGCGATATTGGCAATTCAGAAAAAAGTACCGATAAATTTAACCCCCCAAAAAGCAATACAACAGGTGATAGTCATAACCATACACACTAAAATGTGTAAATTATTATTTGATCATACCAGCCTGCGTTACCAACTGAGTAACACAAATCCGGGCAATCACATATTTTTAATATACTTAGAGTATTCATTATGATTAAAGGACCATTATTAGGAGAGTTGGAACAGGCCGTCCTAAATTATTTGTGGGACAACGGTAAATCAGATGCGAAATCAATCCACAAAACGCTGGGTAAAAAACGAGGCATTTCTCTGAACACAATCCAGTCAACATTGGAACGTCTGTTTAGCAAAAGACTGCTCGAGCGAGCAAAAATAAGTTACGCTTATGTCTACGATACGGCAATCGAACGCGGCGAATTAATCAATATTTGGCTCAACAATATGATAAAGGCTTTAAAGACAAGTAAAAATGAAGTCATGCTTTCAGCTTTTGTAGATCTAACCAGTGATATTGATATTACACATTTGCAAGAATTAGAAGAACTAATAAAAAAGAAGCGAGCACAACTGGATGACTAGGACAAAAAGCGATGCTTAGTATTTTACAATCTATAGTATTAGTGTTCTCGATCCTGGTATTTATTTCAGCCCTGGCTATTCAACTGATCTATATCGTTACCCGAAAGCAAATAGCAAAAGTAGCGCCTGCTCGGCGGGCCAGGCTGCTGTTTATTCTGGTATTGTTACCGGTTGTTTTAACACTGCTGTCTATCGGGCTAGGGTTTGCCCCATCGCTGTTAACACTGCTAGGCTTTCCTCAGGAACACTGTACGATACATTGCTTGTTACATAGCGGTGATCACATTCATCTTTGTTTGATTACACCGCCAAAATTTATCTATAGCCCATCAATCTTAGCAATGTTTGTTGCCTTGGTGATGTTAGCATTATTCAATCTCTATAAAATTTTAAAAGAAGTTATCAGAAGCAGAATTTTATTGGCACAATTCAGGTGTATGAGTCAATATATCGATAAGCAAAAATATCGCTGTATTCATTCCAGCGGTATGCTAGCGTTTTCAATGGGCCTGTTTCGACCGGAAGTCTTTATCTCTAAAGGACTAAAAGACAAGTTGTCCAGTGAAGAATTAACGCTGGTACTCGCACATGAACGCTCCCACGCACACCGGAAGGATTTACTTAAAATATTAGCCATGAAGTATTTGAGCATTTTCTTTTTACCTTTTATTTCCAGACGAATTGAATCAGATATGTCGTTGGCCTGTGAGCAGGTCTGTGACGAGTTTGCGGCAAAAACGGTAAAAAGCAGACTACTCGTCGCGGAGACAATACTCAAACTACAAAAGCTGGTGCCACTCAGTTTGCAGCAACCTGTTTTTGCCAGTTATTTTTCCGAGCATCATATCACCAGAAGGATACTCTGTTTACTCAACGACGCGCCAAGCGATGAATTCAGTTTCAAACACTCATTGCTCTACACACTATTGCTTTCCACCGGAATATTTTTTGCGATCAAATATGATCTGGCGCATCAACTGCTCGAACTACTGTATAACTTTCTACTTTAAACGTATCAATGAAATTAAACATCCTTAACGACGATCACAGAACCGATTATAGATCGGTATTTTAACTCTTTTACTAATTGGAGAAAATAAGTGAATAAACTACTAACCATAACAACACTGCTAACCCTGTTTCAGATTTCATTCGTGCACGCGCACGGTGATCATTCGGGGGAAGACCAACCACAACAAGCCAAAGTTACCTCTAACGATCAAGCGAGTAAAATCGCAAGTACCATTATTGCGAAATTCGTAAACGAAAACCAATTTAATAAAACCTGGCTTAATTCAAGCGTCAAGGATATTTCTAAAAAAACTTTTGGTGGAAAACTGGAATGGGTCGTATCGTTTTTTAACTCACAAATACAAGATCAATCAAAAAGCACTTTATATATTTTCCTTGACATTAATGGCAAATATGTCGGCTCTAACTACACAGGTAACTAAATTTTCTACCAGGCAACTCAAAAAGCCCGTATAAGTTCATCTGCTGTTCAGGATAGTGAGTATATAATCCACATACTATTACTGTTCGGAGTTTGATATGAAAAAAAACATAAGACTATTTATCGGTGCGGGCGCACTATTTGCTACTCTCAATATAGCAATGATAGGAAACGCTTCAGCGGCTGACGCGCATGATGTGGTAGAAGTCATCCATGGCAGCCATTACGACAGCCATGGTTTTGATAGTCACGGATACAACCGCCATGGATATCATCGAAACCATGGTTACAACCGTCATGGCTATAACCACCATGGTCATTACAATCGGCATCACGATACCCGTCATCACAATACGCATCATTAAATCAGAGTCGGTTATTTAAGTTACTCTCCATAAATGGGATCAATCTTCAGCTTGATGTTTGATCCCATTTATTTACCGTTAGCGAAAACACTATCCATTTTGATGAAACTCAATTACATTCTTGTCTTGATCGCGAATAAAGAACATGATACCGCCATCTGGTAATGTTACTGGCCCTTCAGTAATGTGGATACCCCGTTTTTCTATTGAGTCTTGCACAGATTTAATATCGTCAACATCTAGCGCTACATGTGTGTAACCAGGATATTTATCGCTTACATCCATTAGAATATTTTTATCTGTTTTTGTGTCAGCGTTAAGAATTAAGTTTATATTTACGCCCGACGGGTGTTCCATTATTGCAACTGGTTCAGGACCAATGGGACCTACAATAAACATAAATCCAAGTTGCTCATAAAAGACCCTTGCGCTATCAAGGCTTGTTACTCTAATACCTATATGATTTATTCCTATAATTTCCTTCATATATTTATCCGTATTTGGTTATTGTGTAAGCTCAACCTACCTTCTTCTTCCGCTATTATGCAGTCCTAATTATGTTGATTTTTGACTTGCGAATTATTCGTTAACGATCACCAAATATGAATCGAGATCTAATATTTACGAATTTGTCAAGCATATAGCTTATTTTCAGTATGATTATTTGTTCCATTAAAAGCTATATTTGTTATACTGGTTCCCTAAAAAACTTAAGGCTTAATAATTATGTGAATAAGCCAGTGCTTTTGTAAAATCGCATCAACATTATAAAAACATTAAAATTTTATTTAATATAGTATAAAACGAAAAAATTATAAACATAATATGGGAGGAATTCTATGGACGGTGATACTTTTTCACGTCAAAACTCTGGTAAAGATTCAAAAATCAATGAAACAATGGAATTTACCGGCACAGG
>QILK01000083.1 GCA_003233345.1 Gammaproteobacteria bacterium
GAGTCAGTTAAAATGCTCGATCAGGCAGGGTTATTGCCTTTGCAAAAAACCGTGATTGCGTCGCTACGGGCGTTAAAAGGCGCCGACGTTAACTATGAGCCAATGTATCCGAATTTTCCTGAGCAAGTGATTGAAACGGATTACCAGGCACTTTACCAGAACGCACTGGCTCACTATTGGACCAATGGAAATTGGAAACCGGATTTTAAAAAATATCCGCAGAAGCTGGCGTTTGAAAATATCGAACACATTGTTATCGATATCGCTACCGATAAAAATTTTAATCAAATATTCACCAAATTACTGGCGTCCAGTGAATCTTTATCTGCAGAAGACAAGAAAATTATTGACTGGTTTATTAAAAACGTAGATGAACAGAAGCTGATTTATCCAGAGAAAATTCCGTTTCTGGAAAATAGAGCGGTTGTTTCAGCGAACCTGTTACAACAAAATAAGAATGTCGAGCCTTTAGTCAGCACGTCGACGGATATTTTGCGTCTGGTAACCTATTTATCTGGCGGTGATGTCTCGTTGTCAGAAAATACAAAATTTAAATCATTGCCGCGGCGTAAACGTCGACAGCTGGTATATCAATTGGAACGTGTTATTCGTGAAGAAGATATTGGTCGGCACAAAAACAAGTGGATACGGTTGTTTCATAGCTTGCATGTAGGTGACTATTCGCAAAAAGTATTCGATATTGCCGCAAAGGCAAGAAGCAATAAAAAACTATACAGTTTTAATCGTAAAGTTCAGGCGTTGATTGACTCTGTTAATATAGTCGAGGCAGTCAAGTTGTTGTCGACCAGGCCGGGTGAGTTTTGTCGTCGACTTGATCATTTACTGCGATTGTCTGAAACCCAGGCGTTTCAAGCAGTGATTATTGATGCGTTTTTAGAAGTGGCAGACAAGATACCTACTCGCACATTGCTGCAACTACTGGGACATTTTAAAGCGCGCCTGTTCGATCAGCCAAGTAAAGTTGTTTTCCCAAAAGGCAGTATGCAAAAAGCAGTTATATTACGCGGACCTTATGCCCGGTTAAATGAAGAAGTTGGAAATCATATCAACGCCGCGCTTACGCATACACTGAAAAAACGTTTTGCCCTGCAAGAACCGTTAGGTAAAGTATGGATTGATCCAGCGTTACAGGATTGTCCGTTACCAACGCAGCAGCGTAGTGCTTCAAGCGGTTTGTACCAAGTCGCACGCGGGACTCGATTGCCTATCGGAGAAAACAACACGCTAAGATTTTTTATTTATTGGATTGGGCAAGATATCGATTTAAGCGCCAGCTTTCACGATGATAAATTCAAACTGATCGAGCAAATCAGCTATACTAATTTGAAATCCTCACACTACCAGGCTTACCATAGTGGTGACATTACCAGTGCGCCTAACGGCGCCAGTGAGTTTATTGATATTGATATCGACAGTGCGGTAAAGCATCAGGCCAGATATGTTGTCATGAATGTCTATGTTTTTAGTGGCCCTGATTTTGCGGAACATAAAACTTGTTTTGCTGGCTGGATGACCCGAAAAAAACCCAAGAGCAATGAAATCTATGATCCAAAAACGGTCATGCAGAAAATTGATATTACCGCAAAGTCGCGAAATATTATTCCCGTGGTGTTCGATCTGCTAGAGCGAAAAACGGTTTGCGTCGATTTGGTTATGCCACGAAACAGTATTACCAGACCACAAGCAAATAACATAGAGTCCAATCGCGCGAGCATCGCCGAGATATTGGAGGCTATCGTCAATATCGATAACAAGCTTTCATTACATGACTTATTTACACTACATGCAAACGGGCGTGGTGAAATAGTAGAATCAGTCGAAGAAGCGGAAATAGTATATTCAATGACCCAAGGCATCACCCCGTACCACATAAATGACATAAATACCGATTATATAGGATAATCGATAAACGTAGCCCGGACTTCGCGCAGCGAACGCCGGGAGAAAAAGTAACTAAGTTAAACCTGAGCACAAGTTTTTCTGAGCGTTACCCGTCAACAAATTTCTTTAATTAATTTATTATTTTTTCACTATGTTAGACCCGATAAAATTAGAAATTGGAAAAATATATAAAACCGAATCAGGCCGAGTACTTGCAGGCCTAATACGAATTCTCGGCGACCTTGATTTAGCCGAAGAAGCATTGCAGGAGGCATTTTCTATCGCCATGGAAAAATGGCCAATAGAGGGTATTCCAAAAAACCCTTATGCCTGGTTAATTTCAGCTGGAAAATTTAAGGCCATTGACGCCCTTAGAAGAATAGGGCGAGGAAAAGAACTGCTCGCGGAAAAATATATTCTCGAAAAAGAGGCTTTTGACGACGGATCAACGGAGCAACCAGGTTGGGAAAAAGGTCTTGTTGAGGATGATCAGTTACGTTTGATATTTTTTTGTTGCCACCCCTTATTGCCTTTGGATTCCAGAATCGCCCTTTCGCTTAGAGAGGTTTGTGGTATGAGCACAGTAGAAATTGCCCGCGCTTACCTGCTACCTTTTGAAACCATAAAGAAAAGAATCTCCAGAGCAAAAGCGCTAATTAAAGACAAAAAAATCCCTTATAAAATTCCTAGCAAGGTGGAATTAGGCAGACGCATGGATGCGGTACTACATGTCATTTATTTGATATTTAATGAAGGCTATTCTGCAAGTTCAGGCGAAGATCATATTCGCAAAGAACTAACAGAGGAAGCGATTTACTTAAGTCGGCAGCTGGTAGTATTAATTTCCTCTCCGGAAAGCCTGGGCTTGCTCGCGCTGCTTGTGTTGCAGGAATCAAGAGCGTCGTCGCGTGTAACAGAAGATGGAGATCTTATTGCGCTTGAAAATCAGGACCGTACTCTTTGGGATCAAAATTTAATCCGCGAGGGAGTGCAGCTAATTCAGTCTGCCGTGATGTCAGGTCGGCTTGGCCCCTATACTCTCCAGGCCGCAATTGCCTCAGTTTACGCGGTTGCAGATTCCGTTGAAAATACTCAGTGGGATCTGATCATCGGTTACTATGACATGTTGCTATCTATTAATCCTTCTCCAATTGTGGAATTAAACCGTGCCATTGCTGTCGGAATGTATGAAGGGCCGCAGGCCGGTCTTGCTATCATTGAGTCTTTGTTAAAAACTGATAGACTCTGTTCCTACCATATAATCTATGCTGCTCAGGCTGATTTTTTGAAAAAACTGGGATTAATGGATGAGGCTATCAAGGCTTATCAGCGGGCCATCGAATTGGTGCGTCAGGAACCGGAAGAAAGGTACTTAAAAAAGCAGCTTTCCGAACTTTTGTAAAATATTTATGCGTTTTTGTCCCTTTTGACTAATCCCGTTCGACTATAGATGAATCAAGAAGTTATCGAATTAGCGGTCATATTTAATCGCTATCTTAGTGCACAAAAAGGAGCTTATAAAATGCAATTTTTTATCTATTTCACAATGACCGAAGGCGAACCCATGACACCCCCCTCACCGGAGGGAATGGCAAAAATGGGAAAATTTATGGAGCAATCCTTTAAATCAGGAAAAATCGTTGCCACGGGTCGACTCCCGCAAGAGGTCACCAACGTCCAGTTAGAGCAGGGAAATTTTTCCATTTCCGACGGTCCTTTTATCGAAGGCAAGGAACTGATTCCTGGCTTTACCGTCATCAGCGCGGATTCAAAACAAGAGGCAATCGATTGGGCAAAGGAACTTAGGGAATGTATGGGCGACGGTACGCTTAAAATGGCCCAGCTATCGGCGACAAGTGAGGATGATTTATAATCTAAATCACAGTAGCAAATCAAAAACCAGCGTTCATTGCGAAGTATTCAATACTGTAGCCCGGTCTTCGCGAAGCGAACGCCGGGGAACGAATATTAGATTCTTCAGTGTTTTAGTTAGAAATCGACTGTTTCGAACTTACGTTTGTTTTAGTTCAATTTTAGAATATTTCCTTTTCCCCGGCGTTCGCTTCGCGAAATCCGGGCTACGGGGTAATGCATGGAAAGTTTATTTCCATTAAGAATACTATGTCTAGTATCCGTCTCTTTATAGGGCGGCATATAGTCTTGTAATAGATTGTAGTCGCAGTGGTATATTGATATTATTAGATATGCCAATTTCTACAGGCGAGTGTGGATTTGTCCGTGAAAGATGAATATTTAACAAGCATGACCGTGCCGCAACGGATTGAGCTAACCCAGTATATTATCAGTGTGCTTGAGTCCTGGGGACTAAATTCTAAACAGATTATTTCCCTTCTGGATTTACCGGGTAAAAATAACGTTCGTGTTCTTAATCGATATCGTCAGGGCAATGAGCTCCCACGTTGTGAGCAAGTTAACCTTCGTCTCGATTATATTTTGGCAATAGTTGATGCCTTAAGAACATCTTTTCCTCGAAATGCACATATGGCACCGCATTGGATGAAGAAGCCTTTAAAACGCTTTAATAAAAGACCGCCAGTCGCGTTACTGGTCGAAGACGGTTTTGGCGGACTTCAGGCTGTTCGCGCGCATCTGGATTGTAGCTATGAATGGTAGTTTTTATTGCGCTACGGCTAGACGACTAAACGCTAGTGGAGCTTAGTTGAAAATTCAATCTGATCAACCATTTCTCTGAGTTTTTCAATTCCAGTTTTTAAGCCCACTTTAAGATTCTTTAAAACAGCTCTGATTTCTGCAAGTTTGTCTTCTTCTTTGGTTAATGCACTAATGTAACGGTCGCGAAGTGTTTTTTCATCACGACTACTACCAAGTGACTTAAGGTTCTCACGTAGCCTGGCTTCGTTCTTAAAAATTTCATCTTTTTCTAAATTATGTTTTTGGAATTCAGATTTGATACCAGCAATTTTGGCATTAACCTGTATGATCGCTTCCAGTTTGGGTCGTATCTCGCTATCGATATATTTTTTTCGTAACCAAAACGCTATCTGATCTGTATTGACATTTGATAATTCGAAAATTTCGGAGAACTCTTCTTTTTCGACGATTTCGAATTTTGTTTCCTGGTTTGCCGCGACATGAACTCTAAATCGAAAAAAATTTTCGGTGGTCTCTTCGGGTTTTACCTTGGAGGTGAGTACTGTGCCTGCTATAAAACGATGATCGATAAAAAGATCTATATTTCGATCGGTTTTATTAGTGACAATATACACTTTTTTGTGAAGTCTATAACTAAATAAATACAAATTACCACTGTATACTTTACAGAAATGTACATCTTCAATTTCGCTCAAATAATCGGAGTTAATCGTGCAACCTAAGTTTACTGAATAAGGCAATATTTTTTCATCGTTGATACGTAAGGTGCTGAGCATGCTTTCGCCAACGTATACGTTGTCTTCGATAACAGTAACCGGGCCGCCTTCGAGTGTAAGCCCCGTGGTGTTTTTGACTAATACAGCTGACATTGGATTTTTTTCACGGATATCAGCATTAAAAATGGCCACCCGTTTGCCTTCAAAACTGGTTTGAACGATGGGTACGAGCGCTGATTGTCCCCGCTTTACATTGACACTATGCGTAATCTCATATTGGAATAGGTCACTGACTTCATTCGTGTGTGTGTGTACTTGGGTAGAATTCTGCAGAGAATTGTATTTATCAATGCTTAGATCTTGAAGGCGAGCTCGGGATGAACTTTTACGTTTTACCTCGGGTGCGCAGGCGCTGTCAAAGGCATCATCATCGAAATCGCCCATTGCACCTGCAATCACTTGCTCAGCTTCTTCTAACTCTGGTGGCGCATACGCAGCTTCCTCATCGACCTCAATTACCGGGCGTTTTTTATAACGTGATGTATACAAATCGTGAACAAAGGAGATTGGCAAGCCAGCGACCAATGTCAATGAAATGTCATTCCAGTCCTCATCCATGGTATTATCGACGATCGCCCAGCCTTGAATCAGTGACTTGTCATCGTCTAGCAAAATTCGGTAGGAGGTTTTCCATACTGGACATTCGGTGACATAACTGGCAAGTATTCTTCGTTCTCCCTCACCTTTAGTATAAATGCTAAGCTGTTTCATTTCTTTTTTATTGGCAGAAAACAGTACCTCGAGTAAATGTAGCAGTTCGTCCTTGACGGTTTCATCTAGCAAGGTAATATTTTTGATTTCCATCAAATTGTAGCGACAAACAGTGCTAGATAGTCAGTGGTCAACAAAGTGTTGTCAAGTTGCTTGGTTACGCTATCGATGCCTAATATTTTTCCATTAACGGAGCCAGATTCAAGTGTCACACTTACAGGGGCACCTTTAATCTGCAGCAGTAAATTCACTAGTGTTTGCGTATCGGATAACTCAATCGCCATTTCTTTTAGTTTGCGTTCGTCCGATTCACAGGATTCGTAACTAATACTGGCAATAATTCCACCATCAAGATCGATCGTGGTGAGTGATTTGAGTACGTCGTTCATTTCAGATTGGCGAAATTGCAAGTTTATCGTGTCGTTATTTTGTACCTCACCCAAGCGCTCAAAGTAACCGACGCCGTGTTTGTATAAAACTACTTTTTTTAATTGTAAAGACACTAGGTTTCCTCTTGTTGTTACTAGACTAGCGTTGGGCTAGGTAAAATACAACTTAGTCAGCATGGTTCATCTAAACGGTTGTTGATGAGTTTAGATAGTACGCTTGCAGTTTCCATATTGATTTTTTGGTTGCAGTAGTTTTTTAGACTTTTGGCAATTGAATCCGGATCCAGCGATGGCAGGAGTTGTTGTTCGTGCAGGTCTGCCAGTAGCGTAACCAGATGGTTTAATTCGGTGCTAGAGGCGGAGGGTCTTTCCGGTTCATAATCAACAAATTCATTCGAATCCCAGACTTTTTGTCCAGGGGTCTGTGTGATGGTTTCGACGAGCGCATTGGTTTTTTTTGTTTTCTTATATGTTTTTCCTGCGGGAGTGTCAAGTTCGATGGTGGGTTCTGTTAGTTTCCCAATATAAGGTTTCTTGACGGTTAGCTCGCGACTGCTTGTGTTTGTCTGTTCTTGGTGTTTGTTAACCATTTTATTGTAGGCACGTAGATTCGCTCCAAAAGACATAAGGATAATCGCTGATAATTCGAGTAATAGTGATCGGATGACTAGAAAATAAAACTCGGTGGTTGTTGCCGGCAATCCAAACACCTCTTCTATGCGGCGGAAAAAATCCGATGAAGTCTGTCGTCTGGCATTGGTCAATGAAAATAATTCTTGGCTTAGTTTGGATTTCCTTTGCTCCATTTCAGCAGCACGATTCAGTGAGTCCTGGCCCAATGCACGGCTGTCTTTATATATAGATTTGCTTTGTTTCACCGCGTTTTGCCGATAACTATTGATGGTGCTATCGATACTAGTGATTTGCTTGCGCAGGTATTTGCGTTTTTCATCGTTAGCCTGTGCCTGAGCTTCACCGGTTTGCAGGGCGGTTTTCTGTGCCAGTGTCATGACGCCAATGGAAAAAGCGAATAAGACAACGCCTAGTGTAAATAGAATATAGCGCCAGCGCATGGAATGGTAGGTCAAGGCCGAGGCGGAAATAAAACAGATAGATTCAGTCAGTTGAAATAACACACCACCGATGATTAACATTCGCGTCGTCGTTTCGTTTCCTGAAAACTCCGATAACCCCTCGATTAAAAAATAACCGGCTACCGCCATACAAGCTGCACCAATACAGAAAATTGCAATATAAGTCACGGACAGAGAAGGATATTTACTGGATTCTGATGTAGTTTGTATAGTGGCACTCAAACTGAGTTGTCCTATCATCAATATAATTAGTAGCGAAGATTAACACGCAGTATAGCAAAATTACAGTAAAAGATGTCCACTTCTTAAGCATCAGCAAGTAGATGTAATAGATTTTTCGCTGCTACAATAGACATAATCGGCTACGCAAGTAGCCCGGACTTCGCGCAGCGAACGCCGGGGAAATCAACGTGGTAACAACAACAAAGTTGGCTATGCGAGATGTACCTCTGATAGGCGGTAGTTGTATTTTGGTTGAATCTAAGAGAGTTATTTTCCCCCCCGGCGTTCGCTGCGCGAAGTCCGGGCTACGAAAATGTGCGATGAGTGAAAAAATTATATGTTGGCAGAAACTAATATTGAATTGGAAAATTTGGTACGACAAGATCTAAGTAATCTTGATTCATGGTTAGTTTACGCGGATTGGTTACAAAAACGGGGCGATCCGCGTGGGGAATTAATTTCGCTAGAGGTTGGATTGGAAAAAAAGTATCATAACGGTATAGAAAAAATAGAGATTGAAAAACGAATCGATGAAATAGTTTCAATTTATAAAGAACAGTGGGTTCATCCGGATTTACTATCAGAGGCACGCAAAAAGAATATTGACATTGGTTTCCGCTATGGCTGGATAACTTTTTTGAAAGTGCGTTATAGTGATGTCTTGATATCGCCAGATTCAGATAGTGACAGCTCGCTAGAATGGGTTGATCAATTAAAAATGCTATCCACGTTGGATCTGTCATTTATCGGGTTGACAGAATTACCGGACTGGTTTGACGAGCTAACCCAATTAAACGACTTGTTTCTTAGTACTAACTGCTTGACAGAGTTACCCGTTGCTATTCGAAATTTTAGGCAGCTTCAATTTCTATCGGTAAATAATAATCAAATAAGTAGGTTGCCAGATTGGTTGACAGAGTTGCCAAAACTTAAGGAGATTGATGTTTCGGATAATCCAATTAAAAAAATCCCAGGTTCTATTAAAGCTAAATTTTTGTTAGCAAAGTAACATGCGTCGGTTATATATTATTTTGGGCTATTATCCTTTTTTACTCCGCCCCTCTTTCTACGGTCAGTCACAAGTTTTTTTTTCACTCCACACCGTGGCTCAGTCGCGAAAAAAAATCTTCTGACTGACCGTAGAGGTTCTGACTGACCGTAGAGGGGCTTCCAGTGAAGTTGATATTGATGTTCTTTTTTATAAGATATTCTTGGTTTTTCCTAAATTCAATGGTAGCCCGTCATCCGCGAGTCAGAAGTTTTTTTCAGCGTCATTACAACCCCAGTTGTCTGCGCTGAAAAAAATCTTGTGGCTGGCGCTGCTGAACAGGATAATAGCCCCAAATACAAATAGCCTCAAATACAAATAACCCAAAAGGCAACAGGTAACAACGTGTCACTCCATACCTATATCATACAAAAACAATAACTATCTAAAACAAAACGAAAGCCGAGGCACTTTTTTGCGATTGAGTGCTTCCGCCAGTGCGCATCTACACCGCCCCGCATCTTTTTGTAGTTCGGCCAGAATCGCCGATTTATCAACATTAAAAGACTCAAAGCCGATATCCAGTGTTACTAACAAATGTGATTTGTCAGGGAAGGGTACCACGGTATTAACGGTCAAATTCTGAAGTAAACTATTTGCCGTTTCGCCGATAAAGATCAGGTTCAGCGTTTTCTGCGCCAGCTTACATATTTGCCAGGTTTTCCGGTCGTTTTTTCTATTGTAATCCAGATGTTTTACGTATTTAGGATCAATGCCATCTTCATCTCGAAGTTGCGCACACAGCGATTCCATTTCGAGTGACTTTTTATCACGTGAATTCATTAAAGATTCCTCGATTCTCCGAACTTAATCGGCGACTAATTTTAGCGAAAATAGTGTTTATCGAGCCTGAATTACCGTGAAAACAAAACAGAAATGAGGCTCGAGCTTATCGAATTGATTACAATGAGTTGCATGTCGGGCCTCCTGGACAGTGGATTAGATAAGGATGCGAATATACTATAAAAAAACCTTGTTGTCACCCCGTAGCCCGGACTTCGCGCAGCGAACGCCGGGAAAACGAACATGGCCATAATAGCACAGCGGAATGTATCCGATGTACCTTTGACAAGGGGTTGCGGGGTTTAGGTTTAGGTTTAGGTTGAATTTAAGAAAGTTATTTTTTCCCCCGGCGTTCGCTGCGCGAAGTCCGGGCTACTTTAGCGATAACGTTCGCTATCGACTAGCCAATAGTAGTGAAAGGGGGGGATTACCAACTGATTTTTGAACATGGTGGGTTTACATTTACTGATTAGATCGATCATGGGCCCATACTGGTTAAACGCAGTTTTATTGAGTGTATCCATGTCAAGATATTGGGGTGACGAATCGAAATTACCGACAACCAGAACATGCCCGTGTTTATGTATATCAAATCTGGAAAATACTAGCAGATGGGTGTTGGGCACATTATGTAAAACACGGTTATTGAAATCAGCGAAACAGGTAATTTCCTTGCGTACGGATATCAGGTGTTTAAGGGGGTTGAAAATACGATATTCGACTGTCCCGGGTTTATTTCGGTTTTCTGCCTTGTCCCAGTCTATTTTTGGGCGATGTGCCCAGCGCGAATCATTGGCTTTGCTAACATCATCAAGGTAGGTATTGTCATTGATGGTACCGATTTCGTCGCCATAATATAAAAGTGGTATGCCACCAAAAGACATAATGATGCTGTGCAGCAACAAAATATGCTGGATAGCATTTTCAATATCGGCTTCGTTGCTGTCTTCGAGTCCTTTTTGCAAGCCAATAAGCGACGCTAAAGAACCGGAGATACGTGCATCGCCTGTTTTGTTATTGCGTCCAAACGGCATTCCTTTTGCGATTGAGTCACCGTAAACACCGGTATAATAGTCAAAAAGGAAACGTCGATGGGCGATTGGTTCGTAACCAACGGCAATGATATCAGCGTCGTCAAATCCAAGGCCGATATCGTCATGACAGCGAATATAGTTAAGCCAGGTTGCTCGCTCGAGTTTATCAGGAAGACTCTTGATACCTTGATAGAGTAGCTTGGTATTTTTAGTCGCAACTGCATCCCAAATCAATGCCATCAAAGTTGCGTTATAAGCGATTTCACATTCTTTGGCATTGACCGCATCTTCACCAAAATATTTGACGATTTCCACCGGCATAACAATCGCTTCGGCGATAAACAGGGTGCCGGGCGCGGTCACCTGGCAGCAATCTTTCATCAGTTGTAGAATTAAATGGGCCTCACGTTCGTTTTGACAAGTACTACCTACTTTTTTCCATAGAAATGCAACCGCGTCCAGGCGAACAATATCGGCGCCCTGATTGGCCCAGAATAGAATGATGTCCAGCATTTCAATAAAGACTTCCGGGTTGTTATAGTTCAAGTCCCATTGGTAGTTATTAAAAACGGTCATCACCCATTTTTCCATTTGCTCATCCCAGGTGAAGTTGCCGGGTGCTATTTCGGGAAATATTTCCGGCATGTTTTTTTCAAACATGTCAGGAATTTCGCGATTATCAAACAGGTAAAAGTAGTCCTGGTATTTTTTTTCTCCGTCGCGCGCGCGTTGCGCCCATTCATGTTCATAGGATGTATGATTGACGACAACATCCATTACCAGCGCCATTTCCTGCGTGCGCATTTCATTGGCGAGCGTTGTTACATCTTCAAGTGTTCCAATTTTTTCATCAATCTTTCTGAAGTCACTGATGGCGTAGCCACCGTCACATTCGTCCAGTGGGCATTTGAGGATAGGCATAATATGAACTAGGTTGATGCCTAATTCTTGGAAGTAGTGAAGTTTTGATTTAAGGTCTTTCAGATCATTAGCAAAACCGTCGCAATATAACGCCATGCCGATCCATTGTTGACTCAAAAACCAGTTGTGATCCTTTTCCCGATCTATATCCAGTTTTTTTAATGCTTTCGGGCGATTAATATATTGACGGGCCATCGTCTCGACCAGATGTCGCGCATGAATGCTAAAGTCAGCATGGTCAGCGTACAGAAGCTTAAAGAGTGAATAGATCGTATAGAAATTGGCACCGAGTCGGGTATAAAAGTGGCGCAGATCTTCCTGCTTGAATTCGATCTCAAGATCGACCAGGATTTCATTAAGCAGCGAAAATGATTCTTGTTCATACATTCTTACAGATCCCATTGCCGAATGAAAGCTTGATAAAATTCTCGGTCATTGATCGTCGCACCGCGCACAGTAACAATCGCGCTGGCAAATGCTTGTGCGCGTTCAAGCATGAGTTTGATCGGCCAACGTTTGATTATTCCCAGTAAAATAACACTGCTAAAGGCGTCACCAGCACCGACAGTGTCAACGACCTGCTGGCTCATTTCCGGTTTAACGGACTGCTGGTTTTGATCTCTATCTGCAATAATCGCTCCCTTTTCACCGGCCGTTAACACAATATTTGTGATTGCCTGCCTGTCGAATAGGCTATTGAGTTTATGACGGTTATTATCTTGATTATCGATAATTTGGTCTAATTCATGCTCATTTAGCTTGACCCACTGGCAATGATTCAGACAGGCATTGACTTGTGTCTTTGTCCACCACGGTTGCCTGAGATTGATATCGATAAAGACCAAAGTTGATAATTTCTGGCGGAGTATTTCCAGTGATGTTGCTGAAATATTATGACGCAAGGCCAGCGTCCCATGATATAGAAGCGTCGATTCCGGAAGGGGTGGAAAAAAATCGCTATTGATAAAGTCGCAGGCGCGGTTATCGACGATGTCATAGGCTGGCTCATCGTTGGGAAATGTCACCTCGACGGTTGCGGTCGGATGAGCAGAATCTAACTGTAGTCCTGCCGTATCCATATGCCAATCCAACATTGCATTTTTGATTTGCCGTCCCAGTGCATCATTTCCAACTCTGGAAATAAACAGTGGTTTTGCTGAGAATGCCTGTAGGTGCCAGGCAACATTAAAGGGTGCACCGCCTAGTACGCTAGTACCATCGGGAAAACGATCAAATAATACTTCGCCAAAAATGACAGGGCGCATATTCATTAACTATCCTTTTTGGTTCTGGTCATAGTAGATTAGGGATATAATAATCAATACCCTCAAGTATTCCGGCACTATAGTTGCCATTAAAACCTTGGTAGCCACCTTTGGCAATAAATATTGAGTCTTCATTGCCCGATAATTTTGATTTTTCCAGCGCCATTTTCTGTATATCCACGCTGGCGTTGGCGACTAATATTGATTGTATCGGGCTGGCGAGCACCTGTAAATCGTTACCACTATCTCCGGCAAAAACAGTATTGTGCAAGTCAAACGCCAGTTTACTCATCAGGAATTCAATCGCATGACGCTTGCTCGCACCTTGCGGCAGTATATCGACTAGCCGAATATTATTAATTTCGTCGATGCTATCGATTATGCGAATAGCAACGCCGGCTTTTTTGGTGAGTGCGTGTAATTGTGGAAACAAAGATTGATGCGGACAGTCGAGCGCTAAATAGTAGCTTAACTTGTATGGCGTTTGCCTACTTTCTTCTTGCAAGACCAGGGTTTTAAATTGAGCAAACAAAGGTCTGACATCCTGGTTGATTTTGCCTGCCCAATCTGTTTTTATCTGTTGCTGCCATTCATCGTCAAGAGCCAACCCGCTGTCGGTGGTGGCGTAAATACTAGTACCAACATCGGCAATAATATAATCAGGTTTTGGTAGCCGGTATGTATCCACCGCCTGTCTAGTCAAATCTTTATCACGTCCGGTGACATAGGCCAGTGTTACAAAGTCTTTATTAACAAAGTCCGCAAATTGCTTACGTGCACCCGGAGATTCTTCTTGCTTGCCATTTGGAATCAAGGTTCGATCCAAATCAGTGCATAGTAGAATCGGTGATCTCATGTATTTGGAATCTCGCAGCTCGCGTAAAAATCATAGTGGTCGATGGCTTCTATAATACCGGCGGCGAACGGTTGCTTGGAAAAGTAGATGCTTTCAATATCTGTCAGGTCAGATAGCTCTTCATGATGGCGGTTAGCAACCACGACGGCAAGTGTATTTCCACGCATCATGTCTTCGTCTGCTCCAGAGCCGCCTGCCGTTAGAATGTGGTCGAGCGGTACCTCCCATTGTTCGGCAAACCACCTTAGTGCCAGTCCTTTTGATGCTCGCAACGGTAGTATATCCAGAAACTGTCCAAACGATAGCACCACGTTAACCGATTGATCATTTTGTAATAATAAGTGATTGATCGCCTGAACATCGGGTGCGATTCGCGGATTAATAAAGTAACTTACTTTAAAAGCGCTTTGCTCGGACTTGGGTTGTGGCGATAACCCGGGAATGTTTGTTAATATTCGCCGAACCGCTCTGGCGTTCCAATGGAAATCAATGTGCTCGGTCCAGGCTTTGTCGCGGGTTAGATTGGGTGCATAATAAATTTCAGTCCCCAGGCTGGAAATCAAAACGTTGGGGCGCGGTATATTATATTCACGTAACAGTGTCAGCGCCGAATCGAGTCTGCGCCCAGTGGCAATGCCGAAGGTGCTGCATTTGCGGTTGGCGTTTATGGTGTCAATTAATTGTGATAGTGCTTTTGGATCGCCTAATAAATTCTGATCGAGGTCGCTGATGACCGCGCGATCATGGTAGAGCATAGGTCTACGCTTAAGACACATACGCACGAGTGGTTCGCTATTATCCAAGACCGGTTCTAATACAGTCAGATATTTATCGACATGGGCATCCCAGGAATAATGTTTTCTGACACCATGAAATCCGTTTTTGGAAAATAGTTTCCACTTAGGGTTATCATGGAACAGTTTTAACAAGGCCTCTGTCATCGCATTTTTATTTAACGGGTCAATCAATATTCCATTGTTGCAGTTATTAATAATGTCGACGGGTCCACCGTCTTCGGTGGCAACAATAGGTACGCCACACGCTGCTGCCTCGATCAGTGTTAATCCAAACGGTTCCGTTAGTGCAGGATTGACAAAAACGCCTTTGCTTATTGTTGCCAGTCGATAGAATACCGATACCTCTTCCGGTTTATGGTGTTTGGGGTAAGCGACTTTTCCATAGAGATCATATTGGTCGATCACCAATAATAAATCAGTTAATACATCCTGTGATCCACTGTCCATTTCCCGAATGTCATCGCGGTTGCCGACGACAATCACTAAATTTGCGATTTGTTGAAGGGCTTTGGATTCACCGTAGGCTTCTACCAGTGTGGAAATATTTTTACGCTGATCCGGCCTCGACAAGGCCAGTATCATTGGTAATTTCGGTTTTAGCAGAAAGCGTGATATCTGCTTAAACAGGTTGCTTTCCCACTCGTTGCCAAGTGGCATTATAAAATCTTCAAGATCGGTACCCGGTGGTATGACGCGCATCTGTTCTGGTTGGTAAAAGTCATAGAGTCCGTATTGTTGGTCAATTTCCTGGTAGGTGCTGGTGATCACACGTTCTGCGGCGCTGAGTATCATTTCTTCCGCTTCAATACGGCGTGACATATGATAGCGTTTCTCGATATAGTCAGGCTTGATACCGCTGGCAAGTAATCTTTTACGTTTGCTGCGGCCGAGTGAATGTCCAGTATGTATTAGCGGGATACTTAATTGATGTGATAACTGCGACCCTACATACCCGGCATCAGCATAATGACTATGAATAATATCAACGGGATCATCTTGTGAGTTAATATAGGCCAGTGCATTGTCGGCAAAATTATCCAGGCTGTCCCAAAGTGCTTCTTTGGCGATATAGCCGTTTTCGCCACATTCAATGCGCACGATTCTGCTTTTAGCGGATAACGGCTCAATTAGCTTGGAATAATCATTGCTGATTTTTGAATCGACTATACGCCGGGTCAGTAGGTCGACACGTAGAATTTTTGTGTGTTTACCCAACGTTTTGGCAAGCTCTACGACATATTTGGTTTGTCCGCCGGTATCGGCATCGCGCCCTAACTCCAGGCCATTGGACCTGATTAGACCATGTATACTGATGAGGACAATATATAGCCCGTTTGCTTTAGCTTGCATTCGTTTAATCGGTATCTCTTTGAATTTAAAAAATTGTTTTTATACAGACCGCAATCTAATACTATACCATTCAACTAAAATATAAAGGCGTGTGGATTATGACCACGATCCAAGGTATTTACGCACAATGGGGTTAAATATCCGTTCTTGCTTAATTATTGGTCAACTATAGGAAGGTAATGCAAAAGTTTAAACTGGAGAACAAAGAATATATCGAGCTAAACAGCTTGTTAAAAATATGTGGGGTTTGTGGGAGTGGTGGCATTGCCAAGCTTATGATCGCGGATGCGTGTGTTAAAGTGAACAATAATATCGAACTCAGAAAGCGTTGCAAGATACGTAAGGGCGATGTCGTTGAAGTAAAAGGTGAGAGGATACAGGTAGAATAAAAAATGATAAAGCTAGGAGAATATAATAATTTAAGAGTTGTTAAGGAGGTCGATTTCGGCATTTATCTCGATGGTCATGAGATGGGGGAGATACTGATGCCAAAGCAGTATGTACCGGAAGAGACTAGACCTGGCAATGAACTCGATGTGTTTTTGTATTGTGATTCCGAAGACCGGATTATTGCGACCACACTTAAGCCTAAAGCGACGGTAGGACAGTTTGCCTGTTTACAGGTAAACGATGTTAACAAAACCGGCGCGTTTCTGGATTGGGGTTTACCTAAAGATTTATTTGTTGCCTTTGCCGAGCAAGAAAGGGAAATGAAAATAGGTAAAACTTATGTCGTCTATTTGTATTTAAGCGACAATAATACTCGTATTGCCGCCTCATCAAAGCTGGAAAAATATTTGCAGCCATCGCCGGTCAATTATAAGCCAGGCGAAAAAGTCGAACTTATGCTGGTAAGGCAAACCGATCTGGGCTATCAGGCGTTAATAAATGCATCTCATTGGGGAATGGTATTTCAGAATGAGATTTTTACTCAGGTAGCAGAAGGGCAGGCAATCACCGGTTATATCAAGCAGGTCAGAGACGATGGTAAAATTGATTTGTGTTTGCAAAAGCCGGGTTATGATGTTCCCCATAACCTTCTCGATAACATCATTAATTATTTAACTAAAAATGGCGGTTCAATAACTATAACGGATAAAACTAATCCTCAAATTATATACAGGCTGTTTGGTGTCAGTAAGAAAAAATATAAAGCGGCGCTGGGAACGTTATATAAACAGAAAATAATAACACTTGAGAAAGATAAGGTGACCTTGATTGATAATAGCGATTCGGGAAAAAATTCAAAATCGTAAATGTTATTGTCAGATAACAATTGAGTTGTTGTTTCGGTATTTTTGTAATAAATTCATTTTAGGGCTTGCGATTATTTATTTTTCCGCTAGAATACTTTCACAAATTTGATTTATTTAATTCAGGACAGTTTAGAAAAATGATTACATTTTTAAAAACAGATTTTATTGCTGGGAATAGTGTGGCCGCCAAGCGCGTGTCAGAGCATTCTTATGCCCTGAATAATTTTGCCGCGTATAATTTTACTGAGTATCATTTTACCCTTGGCAAAAAACAGGATAAAACTATCAAATAACCTGACAGACATTATCTGGAAGGTTTGAAAAACCTTTCAGGATTAATAGAAACCCCGAAAGGTTTAACGAAATTCGCTAAACCAACCGGGGTTTTTTATTGCCCCGGTAAACAGAGATAGTAGTGTGGTGTAAAAAACTAATTGAACTATTATTCACAAGCAAATGACTAATAGCCAAATGAAATAAGCAACTGAAATAGGATATTTAATAATGAGATACGGTAGTGAGACAAATAAACATGTTGCCAAGCCTGGTTTTATCGGGGCCGCCTGTGCGCGCGCGGCAAATGTAAATGATCACGCTGATTTTACGCATAATGAATATCAGCATGACCTAAGCTAGTCTCTTACATTAATTGAGAGGCCAGTTTAAAAGCCTCTCAGGAAGATCTAAAAACCTGGGTGGCTAATGTCACAACCGGGTTTTTTTTTGCCCGTTTTTTGAGATCACCCTCGTTGGTGGTCCAGCTCTTTAAAAATTGAATGATAGTTTTTTAAAATTAAGCAGGTGAAGTGTTTATGGCTGCACGTGAGATTTCCACCCTTGAAGGACGCGTTCGAATCGCGTCACCTGCTCCAAATTAGAAAAATACATTTTTGCGCCTATAACTCAACGGCTAGAGTAACCGGCTTTTAACCGGTTAATGCAGGTTCGAATCCTGCTGGGCGCACCAAATTGGGTTGATCGCATAATGGGTATTGCACCGGATTGTAGTCCCGACGCCTTTTTAGGTATGCAGGTTCGAGTCCTGCTCAACCCACCAATTTAAAAATGTTATGCGTCCGTAGCTCCAATGGTAGAGCATCAGTGTGAAGTACTGAGTCGTGTTGGTTCGAGTCCAGCCGGGCGTACCCGTTTTGGCACGTGCACCAGTCGGTAGGTGGACTGGCTGTTAACCAGTTATATGTCGGTTCGAGTCCGACCGTGCCAGCCAAGTTTAGTTTATTTTTTTAAGTTTATGGGGCGAGTACTGGAGTCGCTGGCGGTTTTGCAGTCCACCGGGAGGAGTTCGATTCTCCTTCGCTCCAGCAGATTTAGCAAGTTTAGGCTCGTTAGCTTAGAGGCCAAAGCCGCCGCCTGTCGAGCGGAAGATCGTGGGTTCAAATCCCATACGAGCCGCCAATGTTAAAGCGCGTATTGTCTAGTGGAAGGACGGCTGACTTTCTATCAGCAGGCCAGAGTTCGATTCTCTGTACGCGTACCATGTAGCCCGGACTTCGCGCAGCGAACGCCGGGAAAACAAACATCTGTAGCCCAGACTTCGCGCAGCGAACGCCGGGGAAACGTACAGAAAGACAATAGTGAAGCAGGATATGCCAGAGGGTCCTCTGACAAGGGGGGTATAGGATTTTAGTTGTATTTAAAAAGGCGATTCTTTTCTCCGGCGTTCGCTACGCGAAGTCCGGGCTACAAGACCTATAACTGAGAATTCAATGGGAGCCCCTCAACCGGCAGTCAGAAGTTTTTTCCAGGTTGTTGGCCTGGAAAAAATCTTGTGGCTGACGGTTATAAGAGGGGCGTTGTTTAAAAGCATAACCACCCTAAGTTAATTTACCCCGGCCCACTTTGCAAGCCCTCCGAGACTCGGCGAGTATAAAATAGGTAGCCCGGACTTCGCGCAGCGAACGCCGGGGAAACAAACATCGTGATAGCAATACAACAGGATGCACCCGATATACTTCTATCGCGGGGTTGTTGGATTTAGGTTGGATTTAGGTTGGATTTATGGCGAATATTCTTTTCCCCGGCGTTCGCTGCGCGAAGTCCGGGCTACAGGTGTGGCAGTGCCACGTTGGCTTAATGGGAAAGCAACCGCTTCGTAAGCGGTAGATTATCAGTTCGAGTCTGATACGTGGCTCCATCAAGCATTTAAAGTTTATGTTGACCATAGCTCAATAGGTAGAGCCTCATATTGTGAATATGGAAAATGCCGGTTCGATTCCGGTTGGTCAACCCAATTGTAGTGCTCCTTGGATTTAATGGTAGAACGCCGCTGTTACAAAGCGAAGGTGTCCGTTCGACTCGGACAGGAGCAACCAATATTAAAGTCGCCCGAAGCTAAACTGGACAGGCATCGGATTTCTACCCCGAATATAGCAGGTTCGAATCCTGCCGGGCGTGCCATTATTATTCTCCGGTCGTCTAACTGGCAGGACATGAGACTTTGAATCTCAGAATGTACGTTCGAACCGTACCCGGAGAACCAACTATCAAGCCCAGATATTAAACCCAGATATTAAACCGATATCGTCACTATGCACACCTTAATGCAATCTTTGTTGTTAGCGTTAATTTGATGCTCTTTTATCTAAGTTTCGAAGAACGGATTTGTAAAGAAAGTTCCATTTAGGATCATGATCCGAAGTCAGAGCGATGGGATATCTTAATTTTTCTTGTGGCATTTTTGTCAATCGTTTAGCAAAATCAGGCACGGATTGCGAATAGAACGCCCATTCACGTTTCCCCTGAAGTGGTGATAACTACCGTTAACACGGCTAACGCATCTTTTTCCACTGCGCTTATGAGTCGATCTTCGAATACGCTCATTTGTTTACTCGCCGTTTTATCTGGCATACCAGAAAAATTGGTTTTGTACGACCATTTGACTTTTTATCAACTTTGAGTACTTGGTAATATCAACCTTCTTTCTGAAACTACTTCGAAATCGTATTAGGAGTGGCTTGCCTTTACGTTTACCTTCAGCTAACGACCACATATCATCCTTAATTATCTGTTTTATGGTAAATAGTTTATCTTTTGACTGAACACTTAATGAAATAAATACTAATAGTGCTAAAAAATATTTTATTTTAATCACATAATACTCCTGATTATTGTTTGACACGATTATTTTCATGTCAATGTCTGACCATACTATGTCTGTTGCTTTAACCGAGATCACTTTACCCATCAGTAAATCGTAACGGACATTGCGAACATACTGTTTTGCCAGTTTCATCTTATCAATAATATGGCCTAAGTCCAAATTATAGGCTGCCATGCTAAATTTATGTTATTGGCACTGTGATGAACGCATCCATATATTATTCGACAACTGCGCAAAGGGTTGTTGTGGTTCCAAAAGATAACACCGCTTTTTACCCGAGCGACTTCTTACTGTTACTAATGTACTGCCATCAACAGACTTTGTTGCGGATATTCCAGTACTATCAGTCGTACTTTGTTTTTGAAGATTCGCAGGATTATAGAATCCTGAATTTAGATCCCTGAGATTTTGAGATTTGTGATTTTGATGTTTGTCTCGCATTTTATTAGGGAGTATTGTTCCAAAATAATGGTTTTTACCTGAATCTGCTTTTAAGCGAAGCGCGTCGTTATATACCGACTTATATATTTTTTCAGTATTTAAACCGATCTGTTTACGAGTAATATTTTTTTTCCGTTTGTGCTTCTGATTGTGTTTTTTGATTTTGCCAGCCCTAGCGTTACCATTTGCAAGCTGTTTGTTCGAGGTTTTGGTGGTATATGTTTTGTCCGATATATAAGTTACCTCCAGGCTCAATTCCTGATGGTACCAACTTTCTGGTTTTTTAGATTTTATTAACGAGACAGGGTAAAAATATATCAGAGAAATATGCAACAATGTTGCCGTACTGAGCGCATATAGTATGGATTTTTTTGTTACCACAGTTAGTCGTTATTATCAAATTCTAAAATATCACCTGGCTGACATTGCAGGTGCTCGCATATTTTTTCCAATGTTGAAAATCGAATTGCTTTGGCTTTTCCGGTTTTTAGTATTGACAAATTTTGCTCGGTAATACCGATTAGCTGCGCTAGATCACAAGATCTTATCTTGCGTTTAGCCAACATGACATCAAGATTAATTATTATAGACATGGTCGTTTTTCATATTTTAAAGGTGATTTTAGTTAAATAACTTTGGCAAATTCGTTGCTTAGCTCGCGGCCTTTTTCCATGACTTTTGCCAAAGCCAGTAGTACCAGACCAGTAAAAAGAGTAATAAAGTCTGAAAACCCGATTTCAAGCACTAACATTCGCTGTCCAGGCGGGTTTTGATAAGAAATTGCCATGCTAACCAATAAGGTATAAACCACTAGCGCAAAAAACAATACGACTAATGTACGCCCCAGATTTTTGATGCGGGTAACATTTTTTCTCTCGAATACAATTCCCTGCTCGTATAGGGAAAAGAGCGTTACCAGTGTGTATAAGCCATACATAATGACCGAGAGTGGAATTAGGTTGACTATAAATCCCATTATTCTTGATGAAGCTAATAAATCATCATTAATAATAATCGGTAAAACCTTATGCTGAAAATTGCTCGAAAAATCGTTAATCAGGCTCCAAAAGATGATATTCCATATTGGCGCAAGGATTAGCAAAATGATAAACAAGTATTTCAAACGGCGACTAAATCGCTGTAATGATTTGATATTATCCACAATGACTCCGGCGTTATTTAATAATGATCATAATACAGTAATAAATTATCGAAAGTCAATAAATTTTGGTTGATTAGCATATATTATGTATTTGAGTGATTAAACTTTATCTATCACCCAAATAGTGTAAAATTCTACTTTTTTAAAAGTGAAGTTCTATGAAAGCAAATGAGCTAAAACGCGGAATGGTTATGCGGGCTGAAGGTCTGACAATCGTTATAAAAGCGGTGCAAGTACAGTCGCCGTCATCGCGCAGTGGCAGTACGTTATATAAAGTACGTGGACGTACGATTGTTCCCCGACGAAAATATGAAAAGACATTTAAAGGTGACGAAACGGTGGAAATTGTTGACTTCGAGAAAAAGGAAGTGCAGTTTTTGTTTAGTGATGCTGACAGTAGTACCTTTATGGATAAGCAAACCTACGAGCAGTATATTTTGAATAATGAATCGATCGTTGATGAAATGCACTATATAAGCGATGGTTTAGAAGGACTTCAGGCACTGATTGCCGATGAGCAGGTACTCGGTATTGAGTTACCATCCACCGTAGAGCTGGCGATAACGGAGACGGCACCAGCAATGAAGGCTGCCTCGGCATCAGCACGAAATAAACCGGCTACCTTGTCAACGGGGCTGGTGATCCAAGTGCCCGAATATCTCGCTATCGGAGAGAGGGTAAAGGTAAATACCGAGTCTGGAGACTATATTTCCAGGGCATAAGCGATTCCATATTAGTTAAGGAGCAAGGACGTATAAGGGAATTTTTATCAAATAAGAATTATTGGTAAAAAAATAAAGTTTACAACAGAACACTATATTATATCCTGGAATATACAATCTATCTGATTTTAATAGTCGCTATATTCTTTTAAGGTGGATTTAATATTAATAAAACTAAATTACTTAAGTCACAGACCCAGGAAAAAAATGTAATAAATCTATTTTAATCTATGTTAGACTTTTTAAGTTCTATAACTGAGATTTGGACAAGATACTGGAGTCGAGTCTGGTATTGTCTGCAAACCGCAACCAGGTAATGGCAAAAGGTAGAAAAATGAAAAAATTTATTAGTGTAATGTCAGTTCTTCTAACGAGCTACCTATTGGTATCTTGTAATTCAAAACCTATTAAGAATGAGCGCTTTGATAATTTGAGTGCGAATCATCATCAGCATTCAGATTATATTGGTGCGATCAATAGAAAAATTTTAGCCAGTTGGAAGCGTGAGACCTATCAAATGCAATTACACCCTAGCAAATGTACAATTCATATTGTTCAATTGCCAGGTGGTAAAATCAAATCGGTTACGATAACTGAGTGCCGAGCAAGTAAAAAAATTAAAGATACGATCAAAAGAGCTGTGATCAAATCCAGTCCTTTGCCCTATAAGGGTTACGAAGATCTGTATACAACTAATATCGTATTAGTATTTATAGCTCAATAGATCAGATTCAAATGCTTGTCGCCTGGATTTATGCCTGGATTTAATCCTGGTGACCCCGTTGTAAAAGTCACAATAAATTTACGAATTCTTTACTGCACATTCACAAAAACATTTTCTGCGATCACAGAATCATCTGTATAGATAGAAAATTCTTATGATCTATTTCTGCAAAAGACTATTTATACCACAGCGGTACATTTTTTGGCAAAGTGTCGCATGCTAATTGTTAGGTGTAAATTAACGTATTGTATCGAATACTAATCGATATTATTTTGGGTAAATTTTGCACAAAAACTGATTAAATTGATAAAGTCTAGTCTATTTCTAACACTTTTTTCGTTCGATTGTGTTTATAGATAGGGATAATTAAAAAATAGCTTGTTGCTTCACAAGTCTTGAAATTTTGGCTTTACAGACCAATATATATGAATAAAATACACGGAAAACCAGTGTTAGCTTAAGTTTGAACTCTAAGCATTTAGGCGTTGTCTAATGTACGTTTAGCCCACTGGGGCAGAGAATATTCAGTCTCTGTTCATTATATGTATAGTTAAATAGCATAGTCTATAAAGGAATAAAGGCTTATTATTATAAATCAGTTATTCGGTACGATAATCACAAGGAGAAACCCGAGAGAAGGAATTAGTAATGAAACATGCGTTAAAAGCAGTGTTAGTCGATGTGAAAAATACAGAGAAAGGTGATTCAGGCTGGGTCAAATACGAAGACTTTTCTGGCATGACGCTGGAAGACTTTCAATATATCGTATCAGGTCTGAAATCTATCTCTACGGAAGGTATCATTAGTGTTGATGTGCAGACGGAATCCAATAC
>QILK01000110.1 GCA_003233345.1 Gammaproteobacteria bacterium
TGGAATCCTATGTGTCAACACGTGCGAATCCGATGACCGACGCATTGGCAATCGATGGTATCCAGGCTGTTAGCTCTGCCCTACTGGACTGGTATGAACACCAGGGCGACCAGCATGTGCATCGAACTAAAATGGCTTATGCTTCCATGCTTTCCGGTATCACCCTGGCACAAGTCGGTCTTGGTTCCGTACACGGACTGGCATCACCATTAGGGTCCTTGTTTCCAATTCCACATGGCGTTGTTTGTGGAACGCTATTAGCAAAAGCCACCGAAGTTAATATTAAAGCAATGGCTGACAGAGAACCGAATAATATTGCACTGAGTAAATACGCGTTAATCGGCCGAATCTTGTCTGCAAACAATAATCTCTCCGACCAACAAGCCTGTTCCGAACTGGTTAGTATTTTACATAGCTGGACACACAAATTAAAACTACCAAAACTGGCTGACTATGATGTTACCCAAACCGATTTCCCCAAACTAATAAAAAACAGTCGTGGCAGCAGCATGAAAACCAACCCAATTATTCTACACGACCACGAAATCGCGGAAATACTAGAAGCCAGAATCTAGCCCGCTGCCTAAGTGATTATTTTAATTAGTCGACTATCTTTGATTTTATGTGTCCATTATTTTTACGACAAGCTGCTGATAAGTACGTCTAATTTTATAGACAGAAAAATATTTAGAATTAAAATCCTGGCATACTGATAAAATTGGGTAGCTCCTTAATACGACCGATCCATGAGCGTACTGCAGGGTAAGCATCAAGGGAAAGCCCGCCTTCATGCCCGAGCGCAATATAAGGGAAGCAAGCAATATCAGCGATCGTCGGCGCGTCTCCACATAACCAATCTCGATTGATTAGGTGCGTTTCGATGATTTTAGTAACTCGCTCTGCGTTTTGGCGGGCAGAATTTACGTCGATCTGAATACCAAATTTATCATGTAGACGAGCGTCGCCAGGACCACGAGCAATTTCATTTTCAGCAACCATCAGCCATTCGGTGACACTCGCCAAGTTTGAAGCATTCAAAGGCAACCAATCTTCACGACCTTCCCTAACCGCAAGATAGACAAGGATCGCCTGTGAGTCACGAATGATGTTTTCACCGTCAACGAGCACCGGAATTTCTCCAAATGGATTCTGCTGGAGCATTTCCGGAGATTTCTGTTCTCCGCCCATTAAATCAACACTCTGCTGCTCATAGGAAATGTCTAACAAGGATAGAAATAACCGTACTTTGTAGCAATTTCCTGAAACGTCGAGATCGTAGAGTTTAAGTTTAGTCACCTGATTCTCCTTTTAAATTGACTGCACCGAACGTTTAGTACAGTTCCGGTTTCAAAGCGATATGTCGAATTTGTTGTGGGTTAATGAATTTGAACGCTGCACAGTCTTAGTCATATGTTAATTATTTTCAAGGCAACATGCCTATGACCGCGCTTAACAGACGTATATTCTTGCAATATAATTGCTTCAGACCCCTCGGGTCAAGTAAGTGAAATACCTTCGCTAGAACAGCTTCGGTAGTAGTAAAGAGTGGTTCAGTTATTTTATCCAAGACTTTGTGGTCAGGATCTTTGGGGTCAAAAAGTGCAATCAAAGGCCCAGTATCAATGAGAATCACCTGTTTTTAGCCTTCCTTTTCAATACATCCTTAATAGTTTTTTTTGCATCTCTTGCTGCGGCTTCGGTATAACTACCCTTACCTAAATCAAATAAATTAAAAAATTCTGTAGGCTTTCGGTTTACAAGCGCTTTCGCCTTTTCCCTATATTCTAATAACCCTTTCTTCAGCGCAGCAGAAATTGTCAGTCCAGTGCGTGAAATAATTTCTTCCAGCGCATGTTCAGCTTCCTCATCAAGCCTTACCGTTCTGGTTCCCATCGTATTACCTCAAAACGATTGAATGTAATACATAGGCAGGGCTTTTTCAAGCAGTATTTGGGAGACAATCAAGGATACCCGCCAATTATAATTTTGACATTTTTCCCATTCGGCATAAAGTTATAGCACTACTGTGAAATAATCGCAAAACTCGGCCTTGCTCTGGCTCGAATATTTTAAGTGTTCCAACATACCCAAAAGACGCCCCTTTCTTTTGTCTTGGGCCAGACCGTAATTCCCAAGATCTACACTATTATATTTGTATATAGATAGTTTCAGTAAAAAGATACGACAGTACTTGACCCAGGTTAATAAAATGTTATTGTTGTAGATATGGTTAGATCAAGAGAAAAAATATTCAAGGAAGTGCTACATCTTAGCGAAGAAGAACGCCTAGAATTAACAGGGCTTTTAATAGAGAGCCTTGATAAATCTACGGATGATAATGTAGAGAAATCATGGATTACGGAAGTTGAAAAACGTATTCAGGCATTAGATTCTGGCACAGAAAAAACAATTCCCTGGGAAGACATAAAGGACAAAATATTTAAAAGAGCTTAATGGATAGACTTTAAAGTACGACTTCATCCTGAAGCAATTGAGGAAGCCGAAACCGCCTATAATTGGTATCTCGAAAAAAATAAGATAGCTGCACGGTCTTTCTCCGAAGAATTTTCACATGGGGTCAACAAAGTAGTTGAGGCTCCAAATACCTGGCCGAGGTTTCATGGCGCTACTCGTAGATATATTTTACCACGTTTCCCTTTCAGTATTATCTACCGTCTAAAGAATAATGCGATAGAAATAATCGCTTTATCTCACCATAGACGAAAACCTGGTTACTGGAAATCACGCTGAATTTGCTGCGCCTAGAAAAGGTAATCTTCAAAAATCCGCGATAAATTAAACACCATCTAACTTATCCAATTATTAGAAGTACTATATAGGGGGTGACGTTGAAGAATATAAAAAACAGTTTGAAAATTCCCATAAATGAATAGATAACGACATCGAATGTTTCCCGGGAAATTGGGAACAATTTTCTTTGTAACTGAAATACCAGGTTTGGCATAAAGACGATAAAAAATCCCCAAAAAATCAGGAGGCTGCCATTGATGATGGTGCACCACATAAAAAATGATGTAAGCATGGCTATCGTCACGCAACTACTCCTCTTCGTTCCAGTTTACTTGGTTAAGATTATTTTTATATAACCAAACTCCTGATAATTTTTTATCTCTGTTGGCCCTTGCGTCGATATACTAATATGCTTTGGAAATGCCTCGGGCTCGATACCGCTGTTACGGGCGTACGTCTCGCACACATGCACTGTTACATTATCGTTAGCCACCAGCCCTTTAGTGAGACTGTGTATCTGCTGGTATTTTTTTGTGTGTTTTTCCTGGAGGGCAAATAGCTCTTTACCGTGACTGACTACCGCTATTTTTATTTTAGGATATTTTTTACGCAGGGCTTTTACATATCGCTTTATCTTTGGTAATGCCCAGTTAAGCCCATCTTCTGCCGCAACAATTTCAAAGACAACACCCACCGGCATCGTTTTTGAGCTAACGATTTTTGCGACTTGCGCATCTGATGACGCATAAACTGAAGTATTTAGCAGCCACAAGCACACAAATGAAAAATACATTAATCGCTTCATATTATTTTCCTATTCTCTTTATTAACTATATGTGACTTTAAAAGAGAATTCCAGAACGAAACCCTGGTACTGCCAAAAATTGGTAGGAAAACTATAAGAAACTTTGCAGAATAAACTGGGGGTGAAATAAACATATCGAAAATTTTAATGTACCAGAGTCGCATTCCATTGCGACTCCTGTTCAGAGAAACTAACTGCCTGATACTACGTGCAGATAATTTACCGTTTTGATACAGAGCCTGAACAATACACTAATACTATGCAGCTACATTTCCACCTGACTGCTGCATTCCACCGGAGAACGGAGAATCAGCGCCATTATCTGCGCCCATCTTTTCAACAAACTCAGAAAGTGTAATGCTATTTAAAAAATTATACAGTCGTAAACTCAGCTGATCCCACATCTCATCCAACTTGATGCGTTCACTGGGTTTATCCTGTACAACTTCGGGTTTATTATCATCAACGCTGCTACTATCTGCTTTTTCGTTAATCGCAGATACTATTTCAGCAATGGTCAACTCAGTAGATGGTTTGGCCAAACGGTAACCACCGCCCGGGCCGCGTACACCATTTACCAATTTGTGTTTACGCAATTTCGCAAATAATTGTTCCAGATAAGACAATGAAATTCCTTGATAGTCTGATATATCAGCCAGCGTTACTGGTTTGGAATTTTCATGTAAAGCCAGATCCATCATGGCAGTAATTGCGTATCGTGCCTTTGTAGACAATTTCATGGATTACACCTCGTTCCAAATAAAGATTTCAAGATAAAAATTAAGGTCTTTCAACTAAGTCTAGCACCAAATTTTTCGTATAACCAACCAGTTATAAAATTATACCAAAACTGAGTGAAATTTCATCACTGATTGTGTTTTTTTAAAAAAATCTAACTTATTGATTTAACTTAATTAAACCTATCCATCTAAAAATACATGGATTGTTAAGCTCATATCACACCTGAATTAACAGGCAATTAATCAGGGTTCGGTTAGTTCCGCACATCCTGCCAAAAATACGGTGATTAAGGTGTTGCTCCTAAACTTAATACCGTACTTTTATCCTTTGCATATTCAAGAATCGAGCCATCATAGAGCTTTACTGAGCTAAAACCCAAAAGTCGTAATGTCATATAGGTCTGAGCCGCGCGGTGTCCACTGCGACAATAGATAACGGTGGGCTTGTTTTTGTCAGTTATACCCAGTTTATTAAGTGATTTAAAGAGAGAATTAAAAGAATGGAATTTAAAACCTTTGTTAACGGCAAAGCTATCCGTCCAGGGAAACCACTTCGCGCCAGGAATATGTCCGGATCTGGCCAATTTTTTTGAGCCGATATACTCAGGTCGCGAACGTACATCAATGAGATAGCTCTCTTTCAGGTTCAAACCTTTGACGCCTGCAAGATCAGTTAGATTATTTTTTGGCTTAAAATCCGACGGTATTTTGTAACTTGTTTTGTCTTTTTTGACTATTTTATTATCAACTGGGTAGTTTTTTAGCACCCAGCTCACCAAACCACCGTTTAGTACCGATATTTTCGGGTGTCCGAGCCGCTCTAGCTCCCAAAACAACCTGCCAGCGTTAAATCCGCCGGTATCATCGAGTAAGACTATATGTGTTTCCCGGGTAATACCTAATGCACCCAGCAGTTTAATTACCTTTTCTACACCAATACTCAGACTAACGCCGCTTTTAAGCCGCCTATTTAGTATAGGGTAAGGTAAGTGGATCGATCCGGGAATATGAAATCGCTGATACTGCAAAGAATCACTCATATCGACAATGACTATATTTTTATTTTTTTGATGTTTATATAACCATTCAACATCAACAAGTTTTCTAAAAGCTGATTCGCTAGCCATCGCTGATGCAACGATTAACATTGTGGCGAATAGAATAAAAACAATAAATCCGGATTTAGTGCGCATCTTTATCTTTGCTTCCTGTTTTTCGAGTGTGTCCAAAGATACAGACCACCAAGGGTGTTTTTAGTTCTGTATAAACTTTTTACGATCTACCTGTTTAATGTTATCTACAGAGAAATTATGTCCAACATCGAGCAGGTATTCTAACCATTTCTGTAAAAAGTGGTTACTATCCCACCGACATGACAGTTGCTTGGCGTCAGCAATGGACGCCTTACTGATCGGCATAAAACCTTGTGGCTTGCAAGACATCACTTCAGCTACTTTTGCATCGTGATAAACGCGCAAGGCAAGATCCGGATCAGGGATATAGTCGATCTGCCCACCTCTTTCGAGTTTAAAATAGTATGTCAAACGCAGACTGGTAGTAAATTTAAAGCTTTCTACTATTTCCAGGTATAAATCTGGTCCTTTATTGACTGACGAGACACAAAATTCTGGTAAATCCGCTAAATCAGGAATTAAACGCTGTATTAAAAAATAATTACTGTCATAAAGCGACATTAAGCCGCCAAACCTGCGCCTATTAAGCAGGTTTTTCAGTATTTTATGCTTATTCTCACCCATAAATTAACTTTGCCACTTCCAATTTAGGTTCTTATTACCTGTGAGCCAGCAACGCTAAAATTACCAGCGATACGAACAGGCTACTTGAATGCATCGAGCGCTTAAAATATCATAACCAGCCTGGATTCCAAAGACTAAGCGGCGATAAAATGTCACAAAAACTACCATTGATTATTGAACCACAATTACTTGAAAAATATCTTACTGATTCTAGTTGCATTATCCTGGATCTCTCTAAACTGGAAAATTTTCAAAAATTTCATATTCCCAATGCAATTCATCTTGAATACGCAAAAATCATACGCAATGACAAGCCGGTCATGGGCCTGCTCCCAGATCCAGCAGAACTCTCTGCGTTGCTAGCGTCATTAGGTGTGTCGGATAACACCCACGTCATCGCCTATGATGACGAAGGCGGCGGCAAAGCAGCACGTTTGCTATGGACGCTGGATCTGATGGGATTTAGGGCATTCTCGCTACTGGATGGCGGCATTTTTTCTTGGGAAAGAGAAGGATTTCCGTTAACACAGGAAGTAAAACCGGCAACTGCGGGTAACTTTAATGCGACTTATACGCAAGATGTCGTTGCTGATAAGCAATATATACTGTCACATCTTAAAGACAGCAATGTCAAATTGCTAGATGCCCGCAGTAGTGATGAATATTCTGGTATCAAAAAATTTGCTGAAAAAGGCGGTCATATACCCGGCGCTGTTAATCTTGACTGGGTGCAAACCATGAATCTGGACAATAATTTACGCTTTAAGGATGCTGCTGAGTTAACAAAGATATTTGCCGCCCTTGATATCACCACAGACAAAGAAATCATTGTCTACTGCCAAACCCACCATCGTTCCTCGCATACTTATATAGTATTAAAATCTCTCGGCTACCAACACATCAAAGGATACGCCGGTGCCTGGTCGGATTGGGGAAACGATGCAAACACCCCAGTAGAAATCTAGGCACGTTTATCCGTAGCCCGGACTTCGCGCAGCGAACGCCGGGAAAAACAACCTTCTTACCTTTAACCAAAATCCTACACCGCTTGTCAGAGGTACATTTGGTCTATCCGACTTAACTGTTGTAATCCCATTCGTTTTCCCGGCGTTCGCTGCGCGAAGTCCGGGCTACTTGCTGTTCGCGATGGCCGGGCTAGGGATTTAAATCTCTTATGAAATGTTGTCGGTAGTGTTTTAGTTCTTCTATTGAGTCGCGTATATCGTCTATCGCCAGGTGCGTGCTTTCTTTTACCAGGCTCAGGCTGCCTAACAACTCCGGTGCCCAGCGCATTGCTAGCTCTTTCAGTGTACTGACATCGAGATTGCGATAATGGAAGTATTCCTCCAAATCAGGCATGCAACGAGCCAAAAACCGCCTGTCCTGACAAATACTGTTACCACACATGGGCGACTTACCCATGGGAACATGCTTTTTTAAAAACTCGAGCGTTTGTTTTTCTGCATAAGCTTCATCACAAATGCTTTCCTTGACCCGCTTGACCAAGCCCGATTTATTATGTTGCTTGGTATTCCATTCATCCATTTCTGAAAGTATATTATCACTCTGTTTAATCGCAACGATTGGCCCCTCTTCGATAACATTTAGCTGACTGTCAGTAACGATGGTAGCGATCTCAATAATATAATCGTTGAAGGTATCCAATCCGGTCATTTCCAGATCGATCCAAATCAGATTAGCTGCATTTAATCCCATACTTTTCCTTTTTAAAATGCGCGATACAACCTTTATATCGCAATAGGCAATAAAATTGCCTTGTTTTTTACTAAAACAATAGTATATCAGTATTTTAGCCTAATAGTCCTACATCAATTGCGACACCGAAATTTTCCATTTGCTTAGCAAAATTGGTGATATAATCCACCTGGCCTGTGTTAACAGATTCTAATATTGCTGACAGTATAAACTCTTTAAATTAATCAAGAAGCGCTATATATGAACACATTCAGTTACTTATTTTTGTTCGCCGTTATTCTTAACTTTGCACTTAGCTGGTGGCTCAAGCACCGCCATATCAACCATGTTCGCAACCATCGCGGTACGGTACCGAAAATGTTTGACGGCGAAATATCGTTACCAGATCACCAAAAAGCCGCAGACTATACTGTCGCCAAAAGCAAACTTGCCAATTACCACCTGGTCTATTCTATTATTATTCTACTCGTATGGACACTGGGCGGTGGTTTGTCATACCTGAATCAAATTGTTTCCGAACTGGGATATAGCAGTATTTTAACTGGTGTCCTGTTTATGGTTAGCTTTTTTATACTCGGCACGATTATATCATTGCCCTTTTCACTGGCGTCCACCTTTGGCGTTGAAGAAAAATTTGGTTTTAACCGGATGACACCTAAACTGTTTATCATTGACCTTATCAAAGGCATCATCGTCAGTCTGATTATCATGATACCGTTATTCTGGGTCATACTGCAGGTCATGTCTGCCGCAGGCGGCTTATGGTGGATTTATGTTTGGTTAGTGGTGATGGGTTTTATGTTTTTGACCATGTGGGCCTATCCAAGCATCATCGCACCTATTTTTAATAAATTTAAAACCCTGGATAACGAAGATCTTAAGAACCGTATTGAAACCCTGTTAACACAATGTGGATTCAAGAGTAATGGCGTATTTGTTATGGACGGCTCGCGTCGGTCTTCACACGGCAACGCATATTTTGGCGGTATCGGCAATACCAAACGCGTGGTATTTTTTGATACGTTGTTAAAACAACTAAGCCCGGAAGAAATCGAAGCAGTATTGGCCCATGAATTAGGGCACTTTCGCCTTAAACATATTACCAAGCAAATGATTCAAAACAGTCTGTTCTTTCTCGGCTTATTAGCCATACTCGGCTGGATGATAGACAAGACCTGGTTCTATACCGGCATGAACCTACCGGCAGAAAGAGTTGACCATATTGCGTTAATCCTTTTTATGTTGATCACGCCCGTTTTTACTTTTTTTCTTGACCCGCTAATGTCCTATATTTCCCGTAAACATGAATTTGAAGCTGACGATTTCGCTGCTGAAAAACGTGATGCAAAAAAGTTGATCAGTGCGCTGATTAAACTGAATCGTGAAAATGCATCGACCCTGACACCGGACCCACTGCATTCGATGATATATGATTCGCATCCACCGGCTTCCATTAGGATCAGCAATCTTTTAAAGGAGCAGCAAACGAGCTGAGTTCACATTTATGACTGACTTAAGCAAAAAAAAATGTAAACCGTTGGCTAAAGGAACGCCGGCGCTGGATCAAACCACAGTAAGCTCGCTCATAAATCAACTCAGTGGTCATTGGCTAATCGCCAGCGATGGCAAAATGATTAGCTGCGAATATTCATTCAAAAACTATTACCAGACGATCGCGTTTGTAAACGCGGTCGCCTGGATTGTACACCAGGAAGACCACCACCCTGACCTGCTTGTCAGCTACAATAAATGCACCATTAATTATTCCACGCATTCTACCGGTGGTTTATCGGAAAATGATTTTATCTGTGCGGCAAAAATCGATGAAATATTGTAAATGAGTAAGCGCCGGCTTAGCGACCAGCAAAAATCTCGTATCGACAAAAATCAGCAACAGCTTATCGAAGACTATCAAAATAACCTAACTGGCCC